>NZ_JBHJRC010000007.1:33103-78221 GCF_042261735.1 Kitasatospora sp. NPDC056327
GCCGCTCCTCCTCCAGCTCCTCCGGCGTCTTCAGCGGCGTGTCGGAGTCCTCGCCCTCCTCCTCGGGGCGGGTGACGACCTCCTCCTCGTCGTCGGCCCGCCGCTTCTCCTCGACCGCCCGGCGCCGCTCCTCCTCCAGCTCCTCCGGCGTCTTCAGCGGCGTGTCGGAGTCCTCGCCCTCCTCCTTGAGGTGGGTGACGACCTCCTCCTCGTCGTCGCCCTTGAGGTGGGTGACGACCTCCTCCTTCCCGGAGGTCGTGGAGGCCGAGTCGTCCTCCTCGATCCGGTGCCGCGCCTCCAGGTCCTCCCGGATCTTCGACCCGCTGCCCGGACCCCGACCCGCGTGCCTCGAACGGACGAGCACCTCCTCCTCGTCGTCGGACGTGGACCTCGACTCCTCCTCCGCCCGGCGCTGCGCCTCCGCCGCCTCCCGCAGGGCGCGCTCCTGCTCCTGCCGGCGCGTGGCGGCGTCGAGGGTCGAGTAGCCCTCGCGCTCGTCGTGGTCGAGCAGGACCCGGCGCCCGTCGGTGGGGCCGAACTCCGACACCTCGGCTTTCCCGTTGCGCACCTCCACCAGGCTGACCCGCAGGTCCAGCGCAGCGGCGGTGAGCACGGCGAAGGCGTCCCGCACCGCGGCGGGGTCGTGCACGCCGTCCAGGCCCTTCTCCTGCCAGAGGGCGATCTCCCGGTGCAGGTCCTCCAGGAAGACCGGCCAGTCAGCCGGCTCGTTGCCCATCCGGCGGGCCCAGGCGGAGTACAGGTCGTGCGCCTCCCGCGCGAGGCCGGGGGTCTTCCGGAACCGGGACACGACCAGTTCGCGCAGCGCCTTCTCCGTCTCGGCCGGGTCGGCGGCCAGCCGGGCGGCCCCGTCGTCGCCGAACAGGTTCCGCAGCAGCTGCGGGTCCGCCTCGGCGAGCGCGCGCAGCATCGGCGCGCCGGCCGGTTCCTCGTCCGGGCGGACGGCGTTGCGGGCGACGGGGGCGCCGTTGGACGCCGGGGTGGAGTGCTGCCGGGAGCCCTCCTGGCCCGGCTCGCCCCGGACCTCGGTGATCAGGCCGCCCACGCGCCGGACGTGCACGGTGACGCCGCCGACGTTGCCCTCCAGGTCGCCGTCCGGCACCGGCAGCGTCCCGTTCGCCCGGGCCCGGTCGAGCACCACGCCGGCCGCGTAGCGGATGTCGTCGGCCGACCACTCGCGCGGCAGGCCCGGGCCGCGCGGGTCGCGCCACGCACCGTCGGCGAAGGCGGGCCGGAGCGTGGCCACGTCGAACTGCGGGACGAGGTCCGGCAGTCGTTCGTCCGGCCGGCGCGGTCCGGGCTCGCGCAGCGCGGCGGGACCCTCGGTCGGCAGCACCCGCGGGGAGTAGGCGGTCACCGGACCGGCCATGCCGAACAGCTGCCGCAGCGGGCCGCCCTCGCGGTTCCAGCCGAAGGCGGGCAGCAGCGGGCCGAGCAGCGCCGAGGGGGTGGCGCCGGCGGCCTCCTGCGGGGTGAGGCTGCGGAAGGCGCCCTCGGGCCGGGCCACCGGGACGACGGTGACGTTGACCAGCAGCGGCTGCCGGCCCTGGTTGCCCTGTGCCCAGGCCAGGGCGACGTCGCGGTTCACCTGGTCGGTGTAGGCGCGGACCTGCTGCTCCGTCACCCCGCCCTCGCGGCCCACGTGCAGCGGGACGACGACGTCGAGGCCCTGCTGGCCGGAGCTGAAGAGCACCCGCTGGACCTGGAGGTGCCCGGTGCCGACGGCGATCGTGCGGGGGGTGCCGCCCGCGATCAGCTGCTGCTGGTCCCAGAACTCCGTGTGGCCGCCGGGCTGCAGCGCGGTGGGCCGGTAGGCGAGGTGCCGGCCGTCGCGGCTGAGGCCCTCGATCCGGACGCCGTTCGCCTCGCCGATCCAGCGGTAGGTCCGGTCGTCGATCCGGATCCGGTGGAACGCTCCGGCGTGGGCGGCCTCGACGGCCTGGAGGACGCCGACCCGGCCCCAGTCGCGCGGGAACATGGTCCGCACCGAGGTGCCCTGCGGCTCCAGCCAGCGGTTGCGGAACTGCGCGAGCGGCGCGTCGGGGGCGACCCGGGCGTCGAGGAAGCGCACCCGGGCCTGGTAGGTGCCGTTGACGTGGGTGGGCCCGCGTTCGATCACCTCGACGCCGCGCTGGCGGTGCCAGTCGGCGAGGCTCACGGCGGAGCGCGGGGCGAACTCCTGGTGCAGGCCGGTGAAGAACTGCCGGTCGCCGTAGCGGGAGACGTCCTGGGCCCGCTGCCCGTAGCGCAGGATGCTCTCGGGCCGGGAGGGCGCGTACTCGGGGTCGGGGTCGCGCGGCGGCAGCGGGCGCAGGTCGGACAGGCCGTCCCAGGCCTCGGCCGACCGGCGGGGGCGGGTCGGCGGGGCCGGGGGCGCCTGCGGCTCCGGCTGGGTGTCGGCGGGGCGGAAGGAGAGGAACGTGTCGCCGTGGACCTCGCCCTCGATCCGCACGCCGGCATACTCGCCGGTCCAGCGGAGCCGGCCGCCGCCGGCCGACGCCACCTTGTTGGTGCGCAGCGCGTCGAGGTAGGCCTGCTCGGCGGCGTAGACGGCGTCGTCCTCGGTCCAGTTCCGGGGGAAGAGCCGGCTCCTCCGGGCGGTGTCGGTGGTGAGCAGGTCGCCGGCGGCGCTCCCGGTGGCGACGGCGACGGCGCGGCGTCCCCGGCCGGTCGGCGCGGCCTCGTACTCGACGTGCAGCACGCCGTTGGGATGCTGCTCGACGATGCCCGACGGCCGGCGGCGGTCGGAGCCGGCCGGCGGGAGGAGGTGGCCGGTCCCGGTGTGGCGGTCGCCGTACAGCGAGGACTGCCGCGCGTCCTGGTCGAAGGAGGCCCGGGGCGGCAGCGGCCGGCCGCCGGGGCCGGTGCGGGTGGAGGTCAGCCGGGACGGCTGGGTGCCGAACACCTCGTCGATGGCGGCGCCCAGTTCGCGCAGGTTGCGCGGGGCCAGGGTGGGCACGCCGTCGACCGGGCGGGTGCCGATGCCGGCGATCTGGTCGGCGGTGATCCGGCCGTGCTCGACCCGGTCGGAGCCCATCATCCCGGAGTCGGTGTAGACGGTGTGCCGGGTCTGGTGGCGGCGGTACTCGTCGTCGAGGCCGAGCAGGTGGCCGATCTCGTGGGCGAGCGAGTCCGGGGTCGACTCCAGGGACCAGGTCTCGTTGTCCTCCTGGAGCTTGCGGCTGAACAGGTCGACGATGTGGACGTGGTGGTTCACGTCGGCCGAGTGGTCGACGAACTCGGGCCGCACCCGCAGCACGCTGCCGTCGGGCAGCCGGTGGCCGGTGTTGTAGGCCTGGTTGACGCCGTCCCAGACCCGGTCGATGACCTCGCCGATCTGGTCGTCGGTGAACTGCTCGACGTGGGCGTCGTAGCCGTAGCCCTCCTCGATGCCGTCCTCGGCGGCCTCACGGCGGATGTGGATGCGCACCACGACCTCGGTGGCCGGGTCGCCGTTCTCCAGGAAGCCGCGCCGCACCTCGTACCCGCGGAGGAAGGAGGCGGAGACGGAGCGCCGGAAGGCGTCGAGCGGGGCCCGGACCTCGCGCGCCGCGGTGACCTGGGCGAGGTCGGTCTCGGCGGGGTCCACCAGCATGGTGAGGTCGTCGCCGTGGTCGGTCTGTGCCGGGGAGGACTCCCGCTCGGACAGCATCTCGGTGTCGCGGTCGACGAGGTCGTGCCGCTGCGCGCCCTCGTCGGTGATCCTGACGACGGCCTCGCTGTCCGGGCCGTGGCGGGTGATGCCGCCCTGCTGGTCGGTCACCTCCAGCCGGATGTGCAGGGCGTGGGCCAGCAGCGGGGCGAGCGCGTCGCCGAGCCCCGCGTCCCCGGTGCCGTCCGAGACCGCCAGGTCGTGCCGCAGGCCGCGGATCTGCTGGGCGGTGTCCAGAGCCGGGAGCCGGTGCGGACGGAAGGCGGTGAGCACCTCGGCGGGCAGGTCCTCGGCCCGGGTCCGCTGGAGGTACTCGGCCACCTCGGCCGCCATCAGCCGGAGCAGTTCCCGCCGCTCGGTGGCCGGCGGGAGGCCGTGGTGGGCGAGCAGGGCGGCGGCGAGTTCGGGCGCGGCGTCCGCGACGGCGTCCAGCAGCGGGTGGCCGTCCGCCGGCGCGAGGTGGGGCACGGCGGCGCCGGCCCCCGAGGTGTGCCCGGCCCCGGCCGGGGCGAGCGGCGGCACGTGGAGCTGCGGGAGGTCCCGCTGGTCGCCGATGCCCCGGTAGGAGGTGATCAGGCCGTCGACGACCTCGACCTCCAGCAGGACGCCGTGGAACTCGTCGTAGACGACGGCGGTGTCCCGCGGGCCGACCCCGTTGCGCTCGACGAGCCGGGTGACGGCCCAGTGCGCGTCGCGGGCGGTCCACTCGCGGGGCAGGCTCTGGTCGGCGGGCAGGCCGTGCGGGTCGAGGTCCAGCGCCTCCGGGGTGAACCGGAAGTCCATCGCGCCGATGGCCCGCCGGCTCTGCCGGTCGGCGCCCGCGGTGACGGACGGCGCCGGCTCGCCCTCCCGCGGCGGACCGGGCTCGCGCAGGTCGGCGGGGAGCGGCGGGGCGCCCTCGACGGCGTGCAGGTCGGCCAGCACGTCCACCCGGGTGGGGGCCAGCGCCTCCAGCTGGGAGGCGGTCTCGTTGAAGACGTCCAGGTCGTCCCGGTGGGCGAGCGGGCCGAGGAGGAGCCGCAGGCTCTCCGCGGTGTCGGTCACCAGCAGGTCGGCGGGCTCCGGCAGGGAGTCCCGGTCGACGATCACCCGGGCGTAGGGGTCCGGGTGCTCCTCGTGGAAGTCGAGGCGGACGGTGACCAGCGCCTCCGGTGTCCCGTCGGGATCGGCGGTCTCCCGCACCCGTTCGCGGACGTAGGCGTCCACCCGGCGCTGGAGCTCGCCCGTGGCGGCGCGCCGCTCGGCGGCGGTCAGGTGGCCGTCCACGGTCACCGTGACCGGCAGGGTGATCTCCAGGCCGAGCTGCCCGGAGTCGAACAGCACCCGGGAGACGGTCACCGTGCGGCCGTCCAGGTCGAGGTCGTCGCCGCGGACGGTGTGCCGCGTCCGGCGGTCGTCCCAGGCCCGCAGGGGCGGCGCGGGCTGGTCGGCGGTCGGGCGGTGGGCCAGGTGGGCGCCGTCGCGGGAGAGGCCCTCGATCCGGACGCCGTCGGCCTCGCCCGTCCAGTAGTACGTCCGGCCGTCCGCCAGGTACACCCGGTGCTCGTCCGGGACGCTGTCGTGCGCCTCGTCGACGCGGTTCAGCAGTCCCTCGGCGGACCAGGTGCGGGGGTACATGGTGCGCAGGCCGTCGTCGTCGTCCCGGACCCGCCAGCGGGTCGGGAAGTCGGCGAGCGGGGAGGTCGGGGCGACGGTCGGGTCGAGGAAGGCCACCCGGGCCCGGTAGGTGCCGTTGTGGATCGGCGGCTCGGTCTCGACGACGCGGGCGCCGTGGGCCCGCAGCGCGCTCTCCCGCTCGGCGGGCCGCAGGTCCAGCTCGTGGTGCAGGCCGGTGAGGTGGCGGCGGTCGCCGTAGCGGGCGACGTCCTCGGCGCGCTGCCCGAACGTCCCGTAGGCCCGGGCGGGGTCGTCGGGGGACGGTCGGTGGGGGGCGTTCAGGGGCGGGTCGACGTCCGGCTGCCGGTCGCTGGGGCGGAAGGACAGGAACTCGCCCGCGTGGATCTCGCCCTCGATCCGGACTCCGGCGTACTCGCCGGTCCACCGGTAGCGGCTGCCGCCGAGCGGGAGGACGTCGTTGGTGCCCAGGGCGTGCAGGTAGGCCTGTTCCGCCGCGTACGCCGCGTCCTCGCTGGTCCAGTTGCGCGGGAACATCCGCCGCCGCCCGGTCCCCGCCAGGATCAGGTCGTCGGCCGCCGCGGAGGCGGCGTCCAGCCGCCGGGGCCGGGGCAGGGTCGAGGCCGTCTCCCCGGAGAAGTCGGCCACCACCACGCCGTTGCGCTCCACCCGGACCACCTGGCCGGGCGCGGTGCGGTCGGAGCCGGCCGGGGGCAGCAGGTGGCCGCCGGGGTTGCGGGTGTCGCCGAAGGTGGAGGTCTGGAGGGCGTCCTCGCCGAAGGAGGCCCGGCGCGGGAGGTCGTGCACGACCGGTGCCATCGGGACGGGGCCGAAGGCGTCCTCGATCGCCCGGCCCAGCTCCCGCAGGTGCCGCGGCGCGAGCGCGAACCGGATGTCGGTGTCGTCCGAGCCGATGCCGGCGTCCTGGTCGAACCGGACCCGGCCGTTGCCGGCGTGGGTGCCGCCCATCAGGGTCGCGTCGAGGTGCGAGGCGCGGGGGCGGATCTCCGCCACCACCTCCAGGTCGCCGTCCTGGTCGGTCGTCTCCAGCCGGACGCGCCGCTCCCGGTACTCGTCGGGCAGGCCGAGCAGGTGGCCGAGCTCGTGGGCCAGCACGGTCCGGTCGGTGTCCAGGCCCCAGAGGCCGGAGTGCTCGCGGATCCGCTCCCCTGGGGCGGGGGTCCGGACCTCGACCTCGTGGTGCGCCAGGCCGGGGTCGTCGACGAACTCGACCCGCACCACCAGGGCGTCGCCGTCGGGGAGGCGGTGGCCGGTGTTGAAGTACTCGTCCACGCTCCGCCCGGCCCGCCGGCGCAGGCGCCGCAGGGCCGCGGTGTGGTCCTCGCCGGCCGGCAGGCCGGAGGTGTCCAGGTGGACCCGGAGCACGAGCTCGACCGCGGTACGGCCGTCCACCAGGACGACGCGGTTGGCCTGGAAGGCGCGGTGGTGGGTCGCGGTGCTGGTGTGCCGGGCCGGGTCGGCGGGCGCCTCGACCTCGACCGTCCGGAGGGTCCGGGCGATCGCGAGGTCCGGTACCGGCGCCTCGTGGGCCGGCCGCACCCCGCGGGGCGCCCCGTCCGTGTCGGTGTCCGGGCCCAGGTCCATGTCCACGGAGCGGTGGGTTCCGGAGCCGTCGTCGGAACGCGTGTCCGAGCCGTCGTCGGAGCCGTCGTACCGGGACTCCATCTCGGCGTCGGTGGAGAGGTAGTCGAGGGTGGAGTCCGTGTAGTACTCCATGTCCTCGTCCTCGGACTGCCGGTACAGGTCCATGGCCTCGTCCTCGTCGGCGAGGAGACGGCCGTCGTACGGGCCGGAGCCGTCGTCGGAACCGGGCGTCACTGGCCGCGGGCTCCGGTCCCGGCCGGGCGTGCGCGGCAGCGAACCGCCCTCGTCACCGCCGGGCGTGCGCGGCAGGGAACCGCCGTCGTGACCCGGCGTCGACGGCCACCCGCCCTCGTCACCGCCGGGCGTGCGCGGCAGCGAACCGCCGTCGTGACCCGGCGTCGACGGCCACCCGCCCTCGTCACCGCCCGGCGTACGCGGCAGGGAGCCGTCCTCCGGGCGCGGGGGCTCCGGTGCGAACAACCGCTCGACCGTGACCGGGACGACCGGCCGGCCGGTGCCGCGCTCGGGCGGGCTGAAGTTCAGCTGGGCAGGCGGGGTGTGCCCGTCGGCGAGGGAGAAGTCGACGATCCGGTACTGCTCGTCGCGCAGCACCGTGATCTCGACCTCGGCGAACCGCACCCGGACCCGGAAACCGTCCTCGACCAGCTCCTCCTCCCCGACCCGCCGACCGTTGGCGGCCGCGAAGAGCCGCTCCTGCGCCGTCCACTCCCGGGGCAGTCCGCGGCCCGCGTCGGCGCGCAGGTCCGGGCTGACGTGGCCGGCCGGGACCGGGTTGAGGGACATCGCGGAGATGGTGGCGGGGCGCCGGCCGGCGCCGGGGCCCGTCGGCTCGGTGAGCGGGGCGGAGCGCGGCGCGTCCGGCGGCAGGACGCCGCCGGGCTGCTCGTCCGCCGGACGGTGGATCAGGTGCCGGCCGTCGCGGGTGATGCCCTCGATCCGGATGCCGTCGTTGCTGACACCGGTCCAGTGGACGGCACCGTTCACCCGGCGGTCGTCGGCCCGGTCGCGGTTGTGGTGGGCCTCCTCGACGGCCTCCAGGACGTGGTCGGCCTGCCAGTCCCGCGGGTAGAACATGTGCGACTGGTCGTCGGCGCGCACGTGCCAGCGGGACGGGAAGGCCTCCATCGGAGCCCGCGGGGAGACCACCGGGTCGAGGTACCAGACCTGGGCGCGGTAGGTCCCGTTGGGGTGCGCGGCGAAGGGCGTGCCGATCCGGATGCCCTGGCGCTGGCCCGCCTGGCCGACCCGGGAGGCGTCGCCGTCGCCCGCCCAGCCCCGCTCCGGCGGCTGGTGGTGGACGCCGGTGAGGGTCTGCCGGTCGCCGTAGCGCACCAGGTCCCCGACCCGCTGGCCGAAGCCGGACGGGAAGGGGTGCCACGGCAGGTGCGAGGCCACTCCGAGCCCGCTCTGGTCGTCGGCGGGGCGGAAGGAGACGATCTCCGGGGAGGAGACCAGGCGGCCGCCGGGGCGGCGCCGGGCCAGGACGTCGACCTGGCCCTCGATCCGGACCCCGCCGTACTCGCCGGTCCAGGTCCAGGAGTTCCGGCCGAGCTCGGTGAACGCCCCGGGGCCCCGGCGCAGCGCGTGCTGGTACGCCTGCTCCGCCGCGTAGACCGCGTCGTCGGCGGACCAGTGCTCCGGGAACATGGTGCGCCCGCGCGCCCGGACGGCCGCCGAGGTGTCGAGGTCGCCCGCGTCCGAGCGGTGGCCGGCGGCCACGCCGTCGGCCGGGCCGCCGAAGACCCGGAAGGTCCCGTTGCGGTTCTCCGAGCCGGGGATCCGGGTCGGCTGCGGCCGGTCGGAGCCGGGCGGCGGGAAGAGGTGGCCGCCGCCGTCGCGGGCACCGCCGGACAACTGCCGGCCGGTGCCGTTGAGGTCGCCGTGGAGCGCGAGGCGCCGGGCGGCCCCGTTGACCCGGGGGCGCGGCGGGTGGGTGCCGTCGCCGGCGGGGCCGCGGTCGGTCCCGAAGGCCCGGTCGATCACGGAGCCGAGTTGCCAGAGGTTGCGCGCGCGCAGCACGGGCCGGGCGTCGAGGACGCCCCGGACGGAGGCCCGGTAGTTGGTGTCGACCTCGGTGCGGCCGTAGCGGTCGCGGATGTGGGAGCTCATCAGCCCGCCGTCGAGGTGGACCTGGCGGCGGCGGTCGAGCCGGGAGCTGCTCTCCCGGTACTCGTCCGGCAGTCCGAGGTGGTGGCCCATCTCGTGGACGAGGACGACGGCCGAGGTCAGGATGTCCCAGTGCTCGTGGCTGACCCGGATCCGGTCCGGGTGGACGGTCACGGTGCGGTGGGCACCGGCGGGGTCGTGCACGAACTCCGCCCGCACCCGCAGCCGGTCGCCGCTGGGCAGCCGCTGGTCGCCGTTGTAGGTCTCCGCCAGTCCGGAGCGGGCGCGGTTGACCAGGTCGTTGAGCAGGCGCACGGTGTGCGGGTCGGACAGGTTCAGCCGGCTGGTGTCCAGGTGCAGCCGGAGGGTCACCACGGACTCGGTGTCGCCGTCGGCGTGCCGGATCCGGGTGACCGAGAACCGCTGGGACTCGCGGGACTCCAGGGCGTAGTCGAAGGCGTCGGTGGGCGGACGGACCTCGTGGGTGCCGAGCACCTCGTACGGTTCGGCCCCGCGCCGGGTCAGCTGGTCCGGCATGCGCTGGTCCGGCTGGCCCCAGAAGTCGGTGATGCGGCCGTTCTCCATCCGCACCGTCAGCCGGACCCCGCCGAAGGAGCCGTGGACCAGTTCGGGCGCGTGCGTGCCGCCGGGCGGCACCGGTCCGGCGAGAGTGCGGTTCGGGGAGGCCGCGACGACGCCGGCGGCGTAGCGGGCCTCGTCGGCGGTCCACTCGCGCGGCAGGTTGCGGCCCTCGGTCGGGTGGTCCCAGGCGTCGGCGGTGAAGAACGGCCGCCGGCCGTCGAGCATCCCCTCGCCGGACACGGTGCGCGGCACGGCGGGCGCCTGCGGCTGCTGCTCGGAGGCCAGGACCTCGGCCAGCCGGTCCGTGCCCGCGGCCTCGTGCAGCAGGGGCAGGGCCTGCCGGACGGTGGGGTCCTGCCCGGGCACGAGCCGGACCTCGGCGGCGTCGGCGTCCCGGGTGAACTCCAGCCGGAGCTCCAGCCGGGTGGTGCTGCCGGCCCGGTGACCGTCCAGGTACTCCTCGGCCGACGCCCGCAGCGCGGCCTCCGCCCGCCGCAGGTCGGTGCCGGTGGGGTCCTCACCGCCCACCAGCCGGATCCGGGCGGTGAGCCGCAGGACCTCGGAACCGTCGAACATGAGGTCGCGCCGGACCCGCACCGGCCCGAGGCCGACCAGGTCCACGTCCTCGCCCCGGCGGGCCGTCGCCTCGGCGGGGCCGCGGTGGTCCGGGTTGTCCCAGCCCTGGTGCGGGGCCGGGCGGTGGTAGTAGAGAGTGCCGTCGGGCCCGAACCGGCCCTCGATCCAGACGCCTTCGGACTCGCCGAGCACCACCCGCGAGCCGTCGCCCTCGTGGCGGGTGTGGACGGGGTGGTCGAGCGCGGCGGTGACGTGCGCGGCGAGCTGGGCCTCGTTCCAGCGCTCCGGGTAGTACACCGTGCCGGGGTCGAGCGCGGACCGGTGCCAGCGGGAGGGGAAGAGCGTCGCCGGGGCGCCCTGCCCGACCCCCTGGTCGAGGTGCACGGTGACGAGGCGGACCGCGCCGTTGGCCAGGGTGGTCCGCATCTGGTCGCCCGCCGCGGCCGGCGGGCGGCGCGGGGCGCCGGTCACCGTGCCGTCGAGGTCGGCGGGCTGCCAGGCGGAGGCGGTGTTCCGGTGGGGGGCCGGCGTTTCGGAGCTGGTGTGGTGCGGTCCCGCGCCGGGGGTGGGGACGAACGGGGGGACGTGCAGCTGCGGCAGCTCGCGCTGGTCGCCGACGCCGGTGATGCGGACGATCTGGGCGTCCTCGACGTGGACCTCGACGACGACGTCGCCGATGGTGCCGCGGACGATCTCGCTCACGGTCGCGCCGTGCCGGCTCTCGTGGTCCCGCAGGACCTGCAGCGCGGCCCAGCGGGTGTCGAGGGCGTTCCACTCGTGGGGCAGGCTCCGGTTCGCGGGGAGGTCGCGGGGGTCGGCGGCCAGGACCTGCTCGCTGAACCGCACGTCCATGGCGGCCAGCAGCTGCACGGTCCGCGTGTCCCAGCCCGGGACGACGCCGGGCGGCTGCTCGCCCTCCCGCAGGGGGCCGGGTTCGCGCAGGTCGGTGGGGACGCGCGGCCCCCCGTGCACGGCGACCAGCTGCTCGGCCGGGGTCGCCAGGTCGCCCAGCATCCGGCCCTGCCACGGGAACACCCGGTGCTCGCCCGAGCGGGCCAGCGGGCCCAGGACGTGCTCGGCGTCCGACAGGGCGTCGGGGCGCAGGAGCATGGTGGAGAAGACCTCGCCGTTCGGCGGGTCGAAGTCGAGCCGGACGGTGATCAGCCAGGGCTGCGTCCCGGGCCCGGCCGCCTCCAGCAGCCGGTCGCGGACGTACGCGTCCACCCGCTGCTGCATCTCGGCCCGGGCGAGCCCGGGCAGGTGCGCCGGGACCGGGCCGTGGACGACCGTGCGCACCGGCACGGTGATCCGCAGGCCGTCCTGCCCGGAGTCGAACAGCACCCGGGCGACGGACAGCGGCCGGTCGCCCAGCCAGACCCGGGTGTCCGGGGAGCTGCCCACCTCCCGCCGCGGGTTCCACTCCGCCATCGGCTGGTTCTCGGACGGGCGGTGGGCCAGGTGCAGACCGTCGCGGGAGAGGCCCTCGATCCGGACGCCGTAGGCCTCGCCGGCCCAGTGGTAGGTCCGGCCGTCCGCCTGGTAGACGCGCCGTTCGACCGGGACGCCGTCGTGCGCGACGTCGACGGCGAGGAACAGGTTCTCGGCGGTCCAGGTGCGCGGGTACATGGTGCGCGACGTCCCCGGCCGGCGGAAGCGCCAGCGGGTCGGGAAGTCGGCGAGCGGGGAGGTCGGGGCGACGGTCGGGTCGAGGAAGGCCACCCGGGCCCGGTAGGTGCCGTTGAGGATCGGCGCGGAGGTCTCGACGACCCGGGCGCCGTGGGCGCGCAGCGCGCTCTCGGCGTCGGCCGGGGAGAGGCCGAGTTCGTGGTGCAGGCCGGTCAGGTGCTGGCGGTCGCCGTAGCGGGCGATGTCCTCGGCCCGTTGGCCGAAGGCGCCGAAGATGCCGTCGAGCTCGGGGCGGTGGGGGGCGTTCAGGGGCGGGTCGACGTCCGGCTGCCGGTCGCTGGGGCGGAAGGACAGGAACTCCCCCGCGCGGATCTCGCCCTCGATCCGGACTCCGGCGTACTCGCCGGTCCACCGGTAGCGGCTGCCGCCGAGGTGGACGACGTCGTTGGTGCCCAGGGCGTGCAGGTAGGCCTGTTCCGCCGCGTACGCCGCGTCCTCGCTGGTCCAGGTGCGCGGGAACATCCGCCGCCGGCCGGTTCCGGCCAGGATCAGGTCGTCGGCCGCCGCGGAGGCGGCGTCCAGCCGCCGGGGCCGGGGCAGGGTCGAGGCCGTCTCCCCGGAGAAGTCGGCCACCACCACGCCGTTGCGCTCCACCCGCAGCACCCGCCCGGGCTCCGTCCGGTCGGAGCCGGCCGGGGGCAGCAGGTGGCCGCCGGGGTTGCGGGTGTCGCCGAAGGTGGAGGTCTGCAGGGCGTCGCGGCCGAAGGAGGCCCGGCGCGGGAGGTCGTGCACGACCGGTGCCGTCGGGACCGGGCCGAGGGCCCGCTCGATCGCCCGGCCCAGCTCCCGCAGGTGCCGGGGCGCGAGCGAGTCGTGGATCACGGTCTCGTCCGAGAGGAGCCCGGCGTCCTGGTCGAGCCGGACCCGCCCGCGGCTGCGCGAGGCGCTGCCCAGCAGGCTGGCGTCGGCCATCGACGGCCGGGGGTGGATCGGGTCGTCGACCAGGACGGTGTTGCCGTACTCGTCGGTGCCCTCCTCGCGGACGCGCCGCTCCCGGTACTCGTCGGGCAGGCCGAGCAGGTGGCCGAACTCGTGGGCCAGGGTCCGCTCGGTGCTGCCGAGGTGCCACTCGTCCTGGGCCTCGCGGCCGGTCCCGTCCAGCACCTCGACCCGGTGGTGCGCGTCGTCGGGCCCGACGAACTCGATCCTGGTCACCAGGACGTCGCCGTTCGGCAGCCGGTACCCGCGGTTGTAGTACTGGTCGATGCCGCGCTGGGCGCGCTCCTGGAGCTCCCGGACGGCCCGGTCGCGGTCCGGGCCGGGAGGCAGGCCGTCGGCGTCGAGGTGGATCCGCACCACCATCTCGACCGCCGGGCTGCCGTCCACCAGGACGCCGCGGGCGACCCGGAAGCGGCGCAGGAAGGTGGAGTCGCTGGTGTGGCGGGCCGGGTCCGCGGGCGGGTGGACGTCGACCGGCCGGCCGAGGGCGGCGAACCGCAGGTCCGGTGCCGGCGCCTCGTGTGCCGGGCGCACCGGGCGGGGCGGCGGCGGGGACTGGTCGAGCTCCATGTTCCCGGCGGCCGGGTGGGGGGCGGCGAAGCTGCCGTCCCACTCCATCGACTCGTCGTCGGAGATGAGGTCCATGGTGTCCGCGCGGGACACCTCGGACATCGCGTCGTCGTCGTCCTCGTACCAGTCCTCGTCCTCGTCATCGGCGCGCCGCGAGGAGGTGTCCGAACCGTCGTCGTGGCCGTCCTCGTCGTAGCCGTCGTCGGAGCCGTCCTCCTCGCGCCGCGAGGAGGTGTCGGAGCCGTCCTCCTCGTCCGGGTGGAACGGCGCCCTCGGCGGCTGCTCCTCCCCGGCGGGGCCCTTCGGCCGGCGGGTGCCGCGCTCGGGCACCGGGACGTCGAGCTGGGCGGGCGGGGTGTGGCCGTCCGCGACCGAGTAGTCGGTGACCTTGCCGTCCGCGTCCCGCACCACCGTGATCCGGACGCCGGCGAAGACCACCTCGCCGCGGGTGCCGCCGCCGTCGAGCGGCGTGTCGACGCCGGCCTTCTTCCCCTTGTGCACGGCGTAGCGCTGCTCCTGCGCCGTCCAGGCCGCGGGCAGGCCGCGGCCGGCCGTGCTGCTCAGGTCAGGGCCGAAGACGTCGGCGGGCACCGTGCCGGGGAGCATGCCGGAGGTGACGGCGGGGCGCCTGCCGGTGCCGGGCGGGCCGGGCTCGGTGAGCGGCGGGGAGGTGGGCGCGCCGGCCCGGCGGACGACGCCGGGCTGCTCGTCCGCGGGGCGGTGCGCCACGTGTCGGCCGTCGCGGGTGATGCCCTCGATCCGGATGCCGTCGCCGGTGCCGGTCCAGTGGACGGCGCCGTCCACCACCCGGTCCGCGGACCTGTCCCGGCCGGTGTACGCGGAGTCGACGGCGTCGAGGATCCGCACCGGGCGCCAGTGGTCCGGGTAGAACATGTTGAGCGCGTAGTCGGTGCGCTTGAACCAGCGCGAGTCGAACTGCGCCATCGGCGCCGCGGGGTTGACGGCCGGATCGAGGTACCAGACGGTGGCGCGGTAGGTGCCGTTGGGGTTGGGGGCGGAGGGGGTGCCGATCCTGATGCCCGACCGCTGGCCGGCCAGGAGGGCCTCGCGGGAAGCCGTGCCCCGTTCGTTGAGGAGGTTCGGCGGCTGGTGGTGGACGCCGGTGAGGGTCAGCCGGTCGCCGTAGCGCAGCAGGTCCCCGGCCCGCTGGTCGAAGGTGTCCGGGAAGGGGTGCCAGGGCAGGTGCGGGGCGGGTCCGAGGCCGCCCTGGTCGTGGGACGGCCGGAAGGAGACGATCTCCGCCACCCGGACCGGGCCCTGGGGGCCCTGCTCGGTCCGGACCTGGATCCGGCCCTCGATCCGGACCCCGCCGTACTCGCCGGTCCAGCTCCAGGAGTCCGGTCCGGCCTCGGTGAAGGCGCCGTCGCCTCGGCGGCGGGCGTGCTGGTACGCCTGCTCCGCCGCGTAGGCGGCGTCGTCGGCGGACCAGTGCTCCGGGAACATGGTGCGCCCGCGTGCCCGGACGGCCGCCGAGGTGTCGAGGTCGCCCGCGTCCGAGCGGTGGCCGGCGGCCACGCCGTCGGCCGGGCCGCCGAGGACCCGGAAGGTCCCGTTGCGGTTCTCCGAGCCGGGGATCCGGGTCGGCCGCGGGTCGTCGGAGCCGGGCGGCGGGAAGAGGTGGCCGCCGCCGTCGCGCCCGGAGCCCGGCTCCCGCAGGCTGATGCGGGTCAGGTCGCCGTGGAGGGCCAGGCGCAGCGCGTCGGCGTTCATCCGGGGCCGCGGCGGGTGGGTGCTCTCCGGGCCCGGGCCGCGGTCGGCGCCGAAGGCCTGGTCGATCACGTTGCCCAGCTGCCGCAGGTTGCGCGCGCGCAGCAGGGGCCGCGGGTCGGGGGTGAGCGGGGCGCCGGTCAGGTTGTCCATGTCCGCGAGGGGGCGGTTGAACCGGTCGCGGACGTAGGAGCCCATCAGCCCGCCGTCGAGGTAGACCGGGCGCAGCGGGGCGCCGTCGGAGCGCTCGCGGTACTCGTCCGGCAGCCCCAGCAGGTGGCCGACCTCGTGGGCGGCGGTGACGGCCTTGGTGCCCAGGCCCCAGTTCGCGGAGTCCTCCCGCGCCTGCTTCGGGTGGACCGTCACGGTGTGGTGGGCCTTGCCCGGAGCGTCGACGAACTCGACCCGCACCCGCAGCCGGTCGCCGCCGGGCAGCCGCTGGCCGATGTCGTAGACCTCGGAGACCCCGGTCCGGACCCGCTTGGTCAGCTCCTTGAAGCCGGTGGCGGTCTGCCGGTCCGCCAGGTTGAGCTTGCTGGTGTCGAGGTGGATCCGGACGGTCACCAGGGCCTCGGTGTCGCCGTCGGGGAGCCTGAGCCGGCTCACCGTGAAGCGCTGCATACGGCGCAGCTCCATGGACCGCTCGAAGGCGTCCTTCGGCGGGCGGATCCGGTGGGTTCCCAGCACCTGGGCCTTCTCTGCGGCCGGCGCGGCCAGCTGGTCGGGCATCCGCTGGTCCGGCTGGCTCCAGAAGTCGGTGATCAGCCCGTCCTCGACCCGCACCGTGAGCTTCACCCCGGCGAACCTGCCGTGGCGCAGTTCGGGCGCGGTGGTGCCGCCCGGCGGCACCGGGCCCACCGGGACGCGGTCGGCCGAGGCCGCGACCGTGCTGGCGGCGTAGCGGGCCTCGTCGGCGGTCCACTCGCGCGGCAGGTGGCGGCCCAGGGTCGGGCTGTCCCACGCGGCGGGGGCGAACAGCGCCTTCCGGCCGCCGAGCATCCGGGCGCCGCCGCCGTCGAGGCTCTCCGGCGGCGGCGGCGCCTGCTGCTTCAGCGCGTCCAGGGCGGCGGCCGGCCCGTCGGCGGCGATCCGCTCGTGCAGCCGCGGCACGACCTGCTCGGCGGTGAGGTCCCGGCCCGGGGTGACGCGGAGCTCGACGGCGTCGGCGTCCTGGGTGAAGTCCAGCCGGATCCCGGCGGGAGTTCCGCCCTCCTGGAGGCCGGCCAGGAGCTCCCTGACCGACCGGTCGAGGTCGGCCCGGGTACGGAGCCTGTCGTGCAGCGGCGCGTCCTCGTCGCCCGTCAGCTTGACCCGGACGGTGATCTGGAGGGTCTCGGAGCCGTCGAACATGAGGTCGCGGCGGACCCGGACCGGTCCGAGGCCGGGCGGCTCCACCTCGGTGCCCCGGGCGGCGGTCAGCGTCGCCGGGTCGGTGTAGCGGGGGTGCTGGAGCGTCTGGTACGGGTCGGGGCGGTGGCCCAGGAAGGTGCCGTCGGGCAGGTACATGCCCTCGATCCAGACACCGCCGGACCGGCCCAGCTTGTAGCGGATGCCGTTCGCCTCGCGCTGGAGGACGGGGTCGGCGAGCGCGGTGGTGACGTGCTGGCGCAGACCGGACGCGGTCCAGTCCTTGGGGTAGTAGACGGTCCCGGGGTCGAGCAGGGAGCGGCTCCAGCGGGAGGGGAACGCCGAGGCCGGCGCGCCCGGCCGGACGTTCGCGTCCAGCTCCGCGCGGTGGACGCGGACGGTGCCGTTGGGCAGCACCTCCTGCCAGGTCCCGGCCACGGGGGCGGGCGGGCGGATCGGGAGGCTGCTGCGGAACCTGCCGTCGGTTCCGGCGGGGTGCCAGGGGTTGTCGGGGGCCGGCTGCGCCGGCGGGAGGGCGGCGCCCGCCGGCGCCGTGGTGGCGGCCGCGGGCGGCGGCACCGGCGCGTCCGCGTCCTGCGGCGCCTTCGGGGCGGGCTGCCCGTCGGCGCGGTCGCCGGACGCGGGGGCGGCGTGGTCGGCGGAGGCGGGCGGGTGGTCGTCGCCGAGGTGCTCGTCGGCACCGGTGCGGCGGGGGGCGGGTCCGGCGACGGGCGGCACGGGCCGGTTGAACTGGGGCGGGAACCCGGTCCCGCCGAGCACCTCGGCGCCGGTGACCCGGCCCAGCTCGTCGCGCACCAGCCGCACCCGGACGCGCAGGTGCTCGACCAGCTCCGCCGTGCGGCCGTGCGGCACCGCCGGCTGCGGCTGGTCGGACACGAACGGGACGCCGTTGCGGGCAGCGTCGGCGAGGTAGGAGAGGGCGTCCTGGCGCGACCAGCCGGCGGGAAGGCCGGCGTCCCCGGGGGTCCAGCCGTCGGGGAGCGCGAAGGAGCGCTCCAGCTGCGGGTGCAGCGTCTCGGTCCGGCTGACCGTCGCGGGCCGCTCGTCGGTGCCCGGCGTGCGGGGCGCCCGCAGCGGCGGGGCGTCGGGCCGGCTGGCCGTCCAGCCCTCGGCCGGGGCGGTGCGGCGCGCGTGCTCGACGACCTGGGCGACCGGGGCGTGGTCGCCGATGAGGTGCGGCAGCAGGGTCCGCGGGCCCGGCATGCTGCCGCGGCCCACCAGGGGGGCGCCGGGGTGGTCGGTCTCGATCAGGTCGGCGACCACCTTGACCAGTGCGCCGTCGGCGTCGCGCAGGTTCGCGAGCTCCTGGTCGACCCGGCGCTGGAAGGCGGCCCGGTAGTCGGCCCGGTCCTGGGCCGACATGTCCGCCCCGAAGCGCAGCGGCACGGGGGTGATGATCCCGAGTCCGTTCTGGCCGTCGCCGAACCGGACGTGCCGCACGACGGCCCCGAAGCCGCCGCCGAAGTCCACCGGGCGGGGCGCGGACTGCCGGACGATCTCCTCCGGCCGCCACCGGGAGATCGGCTGGTCGGCGGACGGGCGGTGGAGCAGGTGCAGGCCGTCGCGGGTGAGGCCCTCGATCACCACGCCCTGGTGGCGGCCGGTCCAGGACTCCGTGCCGTCGGGCAGGATCCGGCTCCCTCGCCGGGACAGGTACGCCTGCTGGACGGCGTTGAGCGTCTCGGACGCCGACCAGGCGTCGGGGTACATCACGTGGGGGGCGCCGTCGGCGCGGCGCAGCCAGCGGGACTCCAGGTTGGACAGCGGCGCGCCGGGGCCGACCCGCGGGTCGAGGTACCAGACCTGGGCCCGGTAGGTGCCGTTGTCGTGCGGCTGGTGCAGCCGCTCCACGACGAAGCCGTGCTCGCGGGCGGTCGCGGCCGACGGCCAGGTGTGGACGCCGGTGAGGGTACGGCGGTCGCCGAACCGGGTGTGGTCCTCGCTGCCCGCGGCGAACTGCCGGGGGCCGGGGTTCGGCGGCTCGAAGGCCGGGACGGGGACCCGGTCCTGGTTGTGGGCCGGCCGGAAGCCGGTGAACCCGCCGTTCGTCACCTCGCCCTCGATGCGCACCCCGGCGTACTCGCCGGTCCAGTGGTGGGTGCCGTCCCGCTCGGTGATCCGGCCGGTGCGGCGGGCGCTGTGGTAGGCCTGCTCCGCGGCGTAGGCGGCCTCGTCGGAGGTCCAGTGCCGCGGGAACATCGTGCGGGTGGTGGTGCGGGTCTCGTGGGTGGCGCCCGGGAAGAGGCCGCCCGCCGACTCCAGGTACGGCACCGGCACCCGTTCGGTGCGGGAGACCCGGAAGGTGCCGTTGGGGTGGTCCGGCCCCACCGTCCCCGGCGGCCGGGTGCGGCCCGTGCCCGGCCCGGGGTACAGGTGTCCCCCGGAGCCGTCGGTGCCGTCCAGCGAGCTGCGCAGGGCGTCCTCGCCGAACGCCGCGCGGCGCGGCGGGCCGCCGGGGGTGACCGGCCCGGCGGGCGGGCCGAACGCCTCGTCGAGGCCGGAGCCCAGCTCGCGCAGGTAGCGGGCCGGCAGGCCCTGCGCGGGGTGGACGGCGACCATCACCTCGTCGGGGCCGTCCTCGTGGACCAGGTAGCGGCCGAAGGCGTCGACGCCCTGGCTGCTCATCAGGCCGCCGTCCGGATAGATCGGACGCGGACCGTACGCCGCCTCGCGGTACTCGTCCGGCAGGCCCAGCAGGTGGCCGAGCTCGTGGGCGAGGACGGTCCGGTCGATCACGAGGTCCCAGTGCAGGGCACTGGCCCGGTCCTGCACCGGGTGGACGGCGACGGTGTGGTGCGCCTCCTCGGGGGTGTCCACGAAGTGGACCTCGAAGCGCAGCAGGTCGCCGCCCGGCAGGCGCTGCCCCCGGTTGTACTGCTCGTCGACGCCGCTCGCGACGCGGGTGCGCATCCCGAGCAGCCCCGACTCCCGCTCGGCGGGCGTCAGGCCGGACAGGTCCGCGGTGTCCAGGTGGATCCGCAGCCGGATCACGGTCTCGGTGTCCCCGTCGGGCAGCTCGACCCGGGTGGCCTCGAAGGACCGGGTGTCACGGGCGGCGATGGAACGCCGGAAGGCGTCGGCGGGCGGCCGGATCTCCGCGGTGGCCAGGACCCGGTGGGTGCCGGCCGGCGGCGCCGGGAAGTCCCCGGGCCGGGGCGCGGTGACCCGGAAGCCGGTGATCCGGCCGTCCTCGGTGAACACCCTGAGGGAGCGGCCCGCGAACTCGCCGTCGATCCGGCCGCGCGCGTCCGGGGTGCCGGCGTGCAGGACCCGGTAGGCCGCGTAGCGGGCGTCCGCCGGGGTCCAGTCCGAGGGCACGCCCAGCACCGGCCGCTCCCAGGCGGCGTCGGTGAACGACTCGCGCACGGCCGCCGACCGGCCCTGCATGAGGTCGGTGGAGCGCGGCGGCGCCGACGGGTCGTCGGTGCCGGGGGCCCGCAGCGTGCCGGCGACGGGCTCCGGCAGCGGCAGGGCGCGCCGGGCCGCGCCCGGCGGCGGGGCGAGGATCGCCGCCGCGGTGTCCAGGCCGTGCTCGTCGACGGTGCGCAGCAGCGGCCCGAGGTGGTCCGCCAGGTCGGCCGGGCGGTCGGCCCGCAGCCGGCCGCCGGAGAACGCCCCGGACGGGTCGTCGGTGAAGTCGAGCCGCAGGGAGACCGGGGTGAACGGGTCCAGGTCGGCGGTCAGCCGGTCGGCGGCCTCCTGGAGCTCCCGGCGGCGGGCGGCGACGTCCGGCCCGGTCATGCCGTCGCCGGGGGTCAGGTGCAGCCGGACGGTGAGCTCGATGCCCTCCTGCCCGGTGGCGAACAGCACCCGCCGGGCGGTCACGTCGGGGCCGCCCCCGGCCACCGGCCGGGTGACGGGTTCGGAGCGGGCCAGCACCGGGGCGTCGTCCCAGCGGCGGACGAAGCCGGCGGTGTGGTCGGGCTGCTGCTCGGCCGGCCGGTGGACCAGCACCCGGCCGTCGCGGACCAGGCCCTCGACCCGGACCCCGTCCACGTCGGTGACGACGTGGCGGGTGCGGCGGTCCTCCAGCAGCACCTCGCGGCGGGGCCGGCCGTCCAGCAGCGCGGGCTCCACCCGCTCCGCCACCGTCCGCCGGGTCCAGTGGTCGGGGTAGAGCACCGTCTGCGGGCCGTCCGCGGCGCGGTGCCAGCGGCCGGGGAAGTCGGCGAGCGGGGAGTCGGGCGGCACCGACGGGTCCAGGTACCAGGTGTGGGCGCGGCGGGTGCCGTTGGGGTGCGGCGCCCCGACCGTCTCGGTCCGCACGCCGTGCAGGTCGCCCGCGGCCGGGTCGACCCGGTGGTGCAGGGGCGTCAGCGCGCGCCGGTCGCCGAACCCGGGCGGCGCGGCGGGTCCGCCCGGCCGCGGCGGCAGCGGCCGGCGCGGGGCGTAGGGCGGCGGCGCCTCGTCGCCCTGGCCGTGGTGCGGGCGGAAGCCGGTGACCGCGCCGTCGCGCTGGGTGCCGGTGATGACCACGCCCGCGTACTCGCCCATCCAGAGCGGCGAGGAGGCGTCGGTGCCGTAGCGCCGGGAGTCCAGGTGCGCCTGCTCGACGGCGTAGAGGATCTCCTCGGTGCTCCAGTGGCGGGGGAAGAAGGTCCGGTCCGCGCCGCCGGAGCCCGCCGGGGCGGGGAGGCTCACGGTGTCGTTCGGGTTGGTGCGCAGCTGCCCGGCGTACGCCCGGTCGACGGAGGGGCGCAGCACCGAGCCGCCGGTGCCGTCCTCGCCGCCGGGGCCGTAGAGGGCGGTGTCGCGGACCCGGTCGGTGATCCGGGGCGGGGCCGCGGCGGCGTTCGGGGCCGCGGCGGGGGGCGTCCGGCCGGGCGCGGGGTCCGGGGTGCGGTCGGGGGCGAAGGCCTCGTCGACGGCGGCGCCCGCCGCGCGCAGGCGGCGGGGCCAGTCGGCGGTGCGCTCCGTGCCGGTGGCGCGGAGCTGTTCGAGCGGCCCGTCGTGCAGACCGAGCACCCGGCCGATCTCGTGGCCGATCACCTGCCGGCCGGCGCGAAGACCCCAGTTGGCCTCGTCCTGGCGGACGGTGCCGGGGTGCAGCCGCACCGTGTGGTCGGCGGCGCCGGGCGAGTCCACGAACTCGACCCGCACCTGGAGGCGGTTGCCGTCGGGCAGCCGGTGCCCGCCGTTGTAGCCGGCCCCGGCGACGGACTCGTGGACGCGGTCGCGCAGCGCGGTGACCCGCCCGGCGTCGGCCGCGGGCACGTCCGAGGCGTCCAGGTGCACCCGCAGGACGAGTTCGGTGACCGGGTCGCCGTTGAGCAGGCGGCCGCGCCGCACCTCGTACGGGCGCAGCGGCGAGGGCGCCTCGCCCTCCGCCCGGGGGCCGGCCGGCGGGCGGACCCGCCGGGTGTCGGGGTCCGGCCGCAGCTCGGTGCGGGAGTTGGGGTCCACCGGGGCCACCGGGGCCGTGACGGCCTCCGGGTGCGGCTGCACCGGGGCCGGCTGCTCCGCGTCCTCGCCTCCCGGGCGGAGCGGGGCGTGCCGCTGCTCGGGGACGACGTGCTGCGCGCTGCGGAGCTGCGGCGGGTAGACCGGGTCCCCGAGGACGGTGACGCCGATGACGCGGTACTCGCCGTCGCGCACGATCCGCAGGGTGACGCCGGCGTGCTCCAGCACGTCGACCGTGATGTCCTCCGGCCCCCGGGGCACCTGCCGGTCGCGGCTGGTGTAGCTGCCCCGGCCGACGGCCTGGCCGACGAACTCGAAGGCGTCCGCGCGGGACCAGGCGGCGGGCAGGCCGGAGTGCGCCGGCAGCCAGCTGTCGGCGAGGGCGAAGTTCCCCGCCGAGGAGGGGTGGTCCTGCGTCCACCGGCTGACCGTCTCCGGGCGCTCGGCCGTGCCGGGGCTGTCCGGGGCGCGCAGCGGCACGGCGGCGGGGCGCGGGCCGCCGTGCGGCGCCCAGCCCTCGGCCGGGGACTGCCCGCCGACGTAGTCGGCGACGTCACGGAGCACGGTGAAGGAGTTGTCGAGATCCGGCAGCAGGGTCCGCAGCGGGAGGCCGGCGGCCGGCACGTCGGCGGTGACGTCCACGGTGCGGTGGCCGGGCCCGTCGTGGTCGACGAAGTCCACCACGACCCGGACCAGGCGGTCCTGCGAGTCGCGCGCGCCGTGGGAGAAGCGGTCGGCGGCGGACTGCACGGCGGCCCGGTAGGCCCCGGTCTGCTCGGGCGTGGCGTCCGCCGGGAGGCGCAGGCGGACGGGCACGTGCAGTTCGAGGCCCTGCTGCCCGGCGGCGAACCGAACGTGGCGGACCGTCAGTTCGGCGTCCTGGACGCCGTACACCACCGGGGCCCCGGTGGCCGAGCGCTCGACCACCTCGGTGTCCCGCCAGTGGGTGATCGGCTGGTCGGTGGCGGGGCGGTGGACCAGGTGGACGCCGTTGCGGGTGATGCCCTCGATCCGCACGCCGTCGTGCTCGCCCACCCAGTGCTCGGCGCCGCCGGGCTCGGGCCGCCGCTGGGTCGTGCCCCGGTACGCGGCGTCGACGGCACGGCGGACGGCGGCCGGGCTCCAGCTGTCCGGGTACATCGTGTGCGGGGCGTCGTCCGCGCGGCGGAACCAGCGGGCCTTGAAGTCCGCGAGCGGCGCCTCCGGGCCGACGGTCGGGTCCAGGTACCAGACCCGGGCCCGGTAGGTGCCGTTGTCGTTGCTCCCCTCCGGGGTGGGCTCCGCCCGGACGCCGTGGACGGCGGAGACCAGCGGATCGGGCCGGCTGTGGACGCCGGTGAGGGCCCGGCGGTCGCCGAACCGGACGTGGTCCTCCCCGAGCAGGTCGAAGCGCCGGTCGGCGAGGTCGGGCGGCCCGAAGGCGGGGACCGGGACGCGGTCCTGGTCGGCGGCGGGCCGGAAGCCGGTGAACTCCCCCTTCACCACGGTGCCCTCGATCCGGATCCCGCCGTACTCGCCGGTCCAGTGGTGGGTGCCGTACCGCTCGGTGACCCGGCCGGTGCGCACGGCGCTCTGGTAGGCCTGCTCGGCCGCGTAGGCGGCGTCGTCGGACGACCAGTGCCGCGGGAACATGGTGCGGGTGACGGTCCACTCCGAGCGGGCCGGGCCCGCGAACAGGGTGCCGGCCGACTCCACGTGCTGCACCGGGACCGGCGCGGTCTCCGTCACGCGGAACGTGCCGTTGCGGTGCTCCGAGCCCTCGACCACCACCGGGCGCGGCCGGTCGGATCCGGCCTTCGGGTACAGGTGTCCCCCGGAGCCGTCGGAGCGGCCCTCCAGCACCCGGCGCAGGACGTCCTCGCCCAGGCCCGGGCGCCGCGGCGGGCCGCCCGCCGCGGCCGGTCCGCCGGGCGTGCCGAGCGCCGAGTCGACCACCGAGCCGAACTCGCGCAGGTAGCGCGGCGGCAGGCCCTGCAGGGGGTTGCGGGCCGAGCGGGCGTCGTGGCGGTCCATGTCCAGCAGGAAGTGGCCGAACCCGTCGCTGCTCTGCGCCGCCATCAGCGCGCCGTCCTGGTGGACCGGCCGCGCCCGCCACGCCGCCTCGCGGTACTCGTCCGGCAGGCCGAGCGCGTGGCCCAGCTCGTGGGCGAGGGTGAACTCGTCGGTGCGGAGGTTCCAGTCGTGGGAGGTCTCCCGGGGGAAGTCCTCGTGCACCTGGACGACGTGGTGGGCGCCCGCCGGGTCGTCGGTGAAGAGCACCTCGACCCGCAGCAGGTCGCCGCCCGGCAGCCGCTGGCCGCGGTTGAAGTGCACGCCGACGCCGCGCGCGGCGCGCTCGTGCAGCGCCTTCAGCCCGGCGTCCAGCTCGGACTTCGGCAGGGTCACGGCGCTGGTGTCGAGGTGGACCCGCAGGCGCAGGACGGTCTCGGTGTCGCCGTCCGCCAGCAGCACCCGGCTGACCTCGAACGCCATGCCGTCGCGGGCGCCGATCGACCGCCGGAAGGCGTCCGCCGGGGGTGTGACCTCGGCGGTGGCGAGGACCCGGCGCGGCCCGGCCGGCACCGGTTCGGCCGCGGCCTCGGCGTCGCCGGGGCGGACCACGAACCCGGTGATCCGGTTCCCGGACACGGTGGCCCGCACCAGGGAGCCGGCGACCGTGCCCTCGAACACGGTGCCGGGCCCGTCCTCGTGCAGCCGGGGCACCACCTGGACGCCCTCCGCCCGGCCGGTGGCGACCAGGTACGCCGCGTACCGGCCGTCGTCGGCGGTCCAGTGCGGGGGCAGGCCCTGCCCGGTCCGCTCCCAGGCGCCGTCGGCGAAGACGGCGCGGACGGGCGCGAGGTTCTGCGCCATCGCGTCGGTGACGCGCGGCGGCCCGGCCGGGTCGGGCGTCCCGGGCTCGCGCAGGCTGCCCGGCACGGGGTCCGGCAGCGGCACGCCCAGCGGGGTGCGGGGCAGGCCCCGGGCGTACAGCTGGGCCACCAGCTCCAGGTCGTGGCCCGCACCCGCGTCGAGCAGGTCCTTGACGTGGTCGGCCAGCCGGGGCTGCGCCCCGGCGGCGACCCGGACGCTGGAGAACGCCCCCTCCGGGCTGTCGGTGAACTCCAGCCGCAGGCTCACCGGCGCGAACGGGGACTGCTCGCGCACCAGTTGGTCGGCGGCCTCCTGGAGCCGCCGCCGGTGGCCGGCGAGGTCCGCGGCGGTCATGGCGTCGCCGGGGGCCAGGTGCAGACGGACGCTCACCTCCAGGCCGTCCTCCCGGGTGTTGAACAGCACCCGGCGGACCGTCACCTCCCGGCCGGCCCCCACGGTGTGGGTGCGCGACTCGGTGGCACGGGCGACGACCTCGGTGGGCAACCCGTCGTCGTGGGTGCCCTGGCGCCAGGGCACCTGCTGGTCGAGCGGCCGGTGGACGAGGACCTGCCCGTCCCGGACCAGCCCCTCGACCCGGACGTCGAACGCCTCGCCGACGACGTGGAAGGTCCGGCCGTCGGCGAGCGGCACCCGCCGGCCCGGGTGGGTCAGCAGGGCGGTGTCGGCCACGACCTGGATCTCCCCGGCCGACCAGACCTCCGGGTAGTGCACCGGGTCCGGCGCGTCCGCGCGCCGGCGCCAGCGGCTCGGGAAGACGGCGAGCGGGGAGTCCGGCGGCAGGGAGGGGTCCAGGAACCAGACCCGCCGCCGGGTGGTCCCGTTCGGGTGGTAGGCCGCCGGCGCGTCCGTGCGGACGCCGTGGCCGGCCGCGGCTCCGGGGCCGGGGACCAGGTGGACGCCGTCGAGCGAGCGCCGGTCGCCGAACTCGCGCGGGCGGCCGAGGTCGTCGGGGCCGGGCGGCGCGGGCCGCTTGGGCGCGTACGGGGGCGGGGTGAGCGCGCCCTGCTCGTCGACGGGCCGGAACCCGGTGATCACGCCGTCCTGCTGCTCGCCCGCGATCCGCACGCCCGCGTACTCGCCCTCCCAGTGCGGGGCGTCCGGGCTGCGGGTGCGGGAGTCGCGGAAGGCCTGCTCGGCCGCGTAGACGGCCTCGTCGGCGGTCCAGTGCGCGGGGAAGAAGGTCCGGCCCGGCTCCCCGCTGCCATCCGCCGGGTCCAGGTGCACGGTGCGGTTGGGGTTCTCCCGGAACTGCCCGTCGGTGTGGGCCAGACGGACGCTGGCGCGCAGCAGGTGCCCGCCCGCGCCGTCCGGGCCGTCGGCCCCGTACAGCGAGGTGGTGCGGACCGCCTGCGGGACGGCCGGCCGCTCCGGGAGGGCGAGCCCGGCACCGGCGCCGAACGCTTCGGCGAGCGCCGCGCCCACGGTGCGCAGCCGCTGCGGCGGCGGGCCGCCGGCGGAGCGGTCGGTGCCGCCCTCGCGGTACACCTCGTGGGAGTCCTCGCGCAGTCCGAGGATGCGCCCGATCTGGTGGCCGAGGACCTCGCGGTCGGCCGGCAGGCCCCAGTTCGCCTCGTCCTGGCGGACGGTGGTGCCGTGCAGCCGGATCGTCTGGTCCGCGGTGTCGGGCGAGTCGGTGAACTCGACCCGCACCCGCAGCACGCTGCCGTCGGGCAGCCGGTGGCCGCTGTTGTAGGCCTCGGCGACGCCCTCCCGGGCGCGGCGCTGGAGGGCGGCGACCCGGTCCGGGAACTCCTGGACGCGCGCCGTGTCCAGGTGCAGTTTCACGACGAGTTCGGTGGCCCGCTCCCCGGTGGGCAGCGTGCCGTACCGGGCCTCGTAGGAGCGCAGCGGGGAGGGTGCCACGCCTGCGGGGAGGGGGCCGGCCGGCGGGCGGACCACGGTGGGGACGTAGCCGGGCCGCAGGTCGGAGCTGCCGGGCGGCGGCACGTGGTGCACCGGCGGGGGGACGGGGACCGGGGCGGGCGCGGGCACCGGGACCGGCACCGGGACCGGAGCGGGCTGGTCGGCGTCCACGGGCCGGGGCCGGGACTGCTGCTGGGGCGGGCCGGCCTGGTCCTGCCGGAGCAGGGGGTTCGGCGTCGGCCACGCGCCGTCCTCGCCGTCGTCGCCGTCCCGCCGGGGTGCCGTCGGCACCAGGAGGTCGTCGTCCGGCCGGCTGCGGGGGTTCCCCTGGCCGGCGAGGAGCGAGGCGAGGCTCTCGGTCGGCCGCGGGCCGCGGAGGACCGGCTCTTGGACGTCGTGGCGGCCCGACTCGTCGGTGCCGGCCGGCGGACGCGGCGGGGCGGGCGGGGCCGGGACCTGGGTGTGGTCGGCGGCGGGGTGACCGCCGCCGGAGGAGGTGACCGTCACCGGGCGGGGGAGGTCACCGGTGGCCGGGGCCGTCGCGGAGGCGGTGGCCCCGGCGGCCTGGCGCCGGCCCGCGGTGAGGTCGTCGTTCCCCTCGGTGCGCCGGCGGGGGGCGGCCGGCGCGTCGCCCGAGGACTCGGTCGACACCGGCGGCACCGCGCCCCTGCGCGGCTGGGCGCCCTTCTTCGGCGCCTCCTGGCCGGACGTCTCGCCCGGCTTCCGCTCGGCGGGCTTCTGCTCCTGCGCCTTCTGCTCCTGCGGCTTGGTCTCCGGTGCCCGCTGCTCGGACTCCTGCGGCCGCGGGGTGAGGACCGCCGCGGCGTCGTCCGACTGGACCTTGACCGGAGCCCCGGAGTTCTCGTCGCCGCCCTTCGCGCCCTTCTTCTCCGGCGTGCCGACGGGCTCCTCGTGGAGCGTCGCGTCGTCGTCGCTGACGGTCCGGGCGCGCTCCGCCGCCCTGGCGGCCAGATCGGCGGCGTGCTCGTCGGCCA
Organism: Kitasatospora sp. NPDC056327; assembly: GCF_042261735.1. Taxonomy (NCBI): domain Bacteria; kingdom Bacillati; phylum Actinomycetota; class Actinomycetes; order Kitasatosporales; family Streptomycetaceae; genus Kitasatospora; species Kitasatospora sp. NPDC056327. The sequence continues at coordinate 60,701 of NZ_JBHJRC010000007.1, forward strand.
CCAGGTCGACGTAGGGCAGCAGTTGCTGCATCCACTCGGCCACCTCGGGGTCGGCCGGCGGGGTCTTGATGTCGACACCCGAGGCGTGCGACAGGCCCTGCGCGACGTCCTCCAGCGAGTTGACGCGGAAGCTCCGGGCGAACTCGAAGGCCTCCGGGTGGCCCATCCTGGGCACCGGGAAGGGCACGATCTTGCCGGAGGCCATGCTGGCGAGGGCGGCGAAGCTGATCGGGTGGTAGAGCGGGAAGTACTTGGACGCCCCGGCCTCGACCGCCTTGAACTGGGTCCGCTGGACCAGGTCGGCGTAGCCCTGCATCAGCGGCGCCGAGCCGAGGTGCATGACGTGGCCCATCATCGCGGTCATCATGCCGCCGACGAAGCTGCCCGCGGTGACGGTGAACTCGTGGTTCTCGCCGAAGATGAGGTTGTAGAAGCCCTCGCTGAGCACGTTCTGGGTGCCGGACTGGATGTAGTTGCCCAGCGCCAGTCCGAGGTTGAACATCTTGTTGCCCTGGGACATCCCGTCGGCGAGCTCCGGCAGGTGCTTGCCCAGCGCGTTGATCTGATGGGTCGTCAGGCCCTTTCCGGCACTGCCCTCCTGCTTGAGGACCGACCTGAGCGCGTCCTCCAGGCCCTCGCTGGCGGCGCCCCTGAGCGGGACGGTCTGCCGCATCTTGCCGACCCACTTCTCGGCGAACTTCTCGCCCAGCTCGCGGCCGAGCGCCCCGGCCTCCTTCTTCCCGAGCTGCTCGCCGAGGTGCTTGACGAAGGTCTTCTCCATCTCCTTGACGAAGGTGTCGCCGAGGCTGCCCTTGGTGGTCTTGCCGAAGCCCGCCTGGAGCTGCTCGGCGGAGGCCTCCATCAGGCCGCCGAGGTCCCGGGCGAAGGCGCGGGCCTGGGACTTCTTCAGCGCCTCGTCGGCGAGGCCCTTGGAGGTCTCCTTGCCGATCGTGCCGAGCGCGCCCTTCTCGCCGGACTTGGCGGCCGCCTCGGCGGCGGTCTTCAGCGTGCCCTTGAGGCTCTTCAGCTCGCCGTCGACCAGGTAGTCGCTGAGCTTGTCGGCGAGCAGCCGCCCGCTGCTCCTGCCGAGCAGGCGGCCCAGGAGCTTGCCCAGGCCGAGGCCGAACAGTTCGAGCGGGCCGCCCAGGACACCGCCGATGACGCCGAAGAGCACCGCCTGCTTGGTGTACTCCTTGTCGATCTCCTTGCGGTTGCCCTGACCGATCTGGAGGTTCTGGATGATGCCGTCCATCAGCAGACCGCCGACGATGCCCGAGAAGGTGTGCATCGCGATGGTCTTGAGCAGGTACTTCATCAGGGCCATCAGCGCGGCCTTGGTGAGCAGCTTCTTGAGCACCAGCCCGGAGAGGCTGGCGCCGAAGCTGAACGGCGCCCAGAAGATCGCCAGCGCGATCTCGACCAGCAGCTGAACCAGCTGGGCGATGGCCATCCACTTGGTGTACTCGACCGTGTTGGCCACCTCGCCGGCGCAGTCCGCCAGCGCCTTGGCGGTCTTGCCGGCCGCCGACACGTAGTCGTCCCCGCCGGTCCGGCCGATGAACGAGTTCATCTGGTAGGCGAACGAGGTGGCGGCCTGGCCCTTGAACTGCCGGGCGCAGGAGATCGCGACCTTCTCGATCAGCGCCCGCAGCTGGGGCATCTCCTTGGCCAGCTGCTCGTAGGCGTCGCGGACCTCGCGCAGGTCCCCCTCACGCACCTCCGGCCAGGGCATGCCGGTGATGATCGTGAAGAACCGTGCGGTCGATTCGTTGACCTCGATCGAGGAGTGGGCCACGGGGACTGCCTGCCGTTTCCGGTCGTTGCGCGGGGTCGGGCCGTCGGCTGCTGCTGGGTCAGAAGCCGTTGGCGAGGTCGCGGGCGTGGTCGCCCGCCTTGTCGAGGGTGTCGGCGAGGAGCTCTCCGTTCTCGCCGACCGAGCCCAGGGTGGAGCCGATCCTGACGATCAGCTCGTAGAGGTTCTTGGTCCCGTCGTCCACCTGGGCGTGGTACTGCTTGCCGATCTCGTCGTTGCCGCCCACCCGCAGGTTGATCTCGTTGATGTGGGTGGCCTCGGTGTTGAGCTGGGCGACGAAGTCCTTCAGCTCGAAGAACTCGGCGAAGCTCTTCTTGAGCATCGCCGTCTTGGCGGTGGTCCCCTCAGCCACGGAACTCCTCCTGCCTGCTCGCCCTGGCCTTCTTCTTCTCCTCGTCCTCGTAGCCCGGGGCCATCGCCCAGAGCGGTTCGAGGATCTCGTCCAGCTCGCTGCCGCCGGTCATCGAGAGCCGCAGCGTCTCGCCGATCCCGTCGAACCGGGAGATCCGCTCGGCGACCTGCTTGCCGACGTCGGCCCGGGCCTCGTTGAGGACGTCGGTGAGGATCTTGGCGAGCTCGGCGGGCGCCATCTCGCGGTAGGCGTTGGTGTGGAAGGTCATCGAGACGACCTGGCCCTGGGAGCCGACCTTGACGGTGACCATGCGGTCCTTGGAGGTGACCGAGCCGGTGAGCTCGTTCATCTCCTGCTGCATGGCCTCGGCCCGGGCCAGCTCGGTCTGCATGTCCGCCATCGCCTGGGCGATCTGGTCCGCGAACGGGTTGCTCATGCGCTTCTCCTGGTTTCTGCTCGTCGGGTACCGGCCGCGGTCAGCGCCCGATCACGCCTTCGACGGCACCGGACTCGGTGCCCCAGACCTCTTCGTCCTCCGCCAGCCAGGTGGTCCGGCGGCGGTCCTTGTCGTTGCCCGGACCGCCCGCACCGCCCATGCCGCTGCCCGGCGGCATCATCGGCGGCATCCCGCTGGAGGTGGTGGGCGTCTGGCGGCCGGTCAGGGCGGCCTGCTCCTGGGCCGCGGCGCGGGCGGCCCGCTCCGCGGCGGCGCGCTCCGCGTTGGCCTGGTCGACCGCGGCCTTGGTGATGGACGGGTCGCCGCCGGCGGCCAGGGCGCGGTTGCTGAGGCCGCCGCCCATCCCGGTGATCATCGGGCTGCCGCCGAGGCCGAGCGCGCCGCCGGCGCCGGAGCTGCCGGAGCCCAGGCCCATCGTGTTGTAGGAGAAGCCGCCGGCACCGAAGCTGTTGGGCGTCAGCAGGTCGTCGCCGCCGCCGGTGCCGCTGCCGCCGCTGCCGATACCGGCGGCGGAGTAGCGGTCGGCGAGGAGCTGCCGGTACTGCGTGACGGTGTTGCCCTGGCCGTCGCGCAGGATGCCGTCCGGACCGATGGTGTAGCCCGGGCCGGCCACCATGGGGTTGCCGGCGGAGTCCAGGACGGGGTTGCCGCTCTCGTCGACGATCCGGCCGTCCTTGGTGATCACCGAGCTGGGGGGCACGACCACCGGCCGGTTCGAACCGGGGCTGCCGGGCAGGAGGCTGTCGGGCAGGGGGCCGGTGTTGAGGCCGGGGAAGGGGTTGCCGATCAGGTCCGGTCCGCTCCCGCTGCCAGTGCCACCGGAGCCGGAGCCGCCGGAGCCGGAGCCGGAGCCGGAGCCGCCGAGGTTCAGGTTCGGGGTGTTCCCGCTGCCGCCGAGGTTGAGGTTCGGGGTGTTCCCGCTGCCGCCGCCGATGCCACCGATGCCGCCGCTGCCGAGGTTGAGGTTCGGCGTGTTGGCACCGGAGCCCCCACTACCGCTTCCGCTCCCGCCGCCGACGCCGGTGATGTCCTTGATGTTCGGGCCGCCGGGGAGGTCCTTGGTACCGGGACCGCCGCCGTCGCCGCTCCCCCCGCTGCCGGTGCCGAGCTCGTTGATCTTCTTGTTGAGCTCGTCGATGTTCTTGTTGGGGTCGTCCTTGGTGGGGTCCTTGGTGGGGTCCTTGGTCGGGTCGTCCGGGGCCTTCGGGTCGGGCATCATCAGCGGGAACGGCTTCAGCGGCCGGGCGGCGTTGCCGATGGACGTGTAGGCCTGGGTGAGCCCGGTCAGCACCCGGTCGGCTTCGAGGTCCAGCCACTTCACCACGTTGCCGAGCCAGATCTGCCGGGCCCGCTTGTCGACCTGCTTCCAGAAGTCGACCGACGTGGGGTCACCGAACGGCGCCCCGGTCACGGTGATCCGCAGGGAGCCGAGCACCCCTCCGGCCTCGATCTTGCCGTAGGCGTCGAAGGCGCCGTTGGCCGGGTCCTCCTTGCTGTGCCAGGTCGGGGTGCGGTCGCCGGAGTTGACGATCTTCAGCGTCGCGCCCTTGAGACCCTCCATCAGCGCCGCGGTGACCGCGTTGGTCGGCCAGGCCAGGGGCGATCCCCACCAGCCCTTGAAGCCCTCCCACAGCTGCCCCAGCTGGACCTTGACGCCCCCGTCCATCGGGCGCAGGAGGTTGTCCACGCCGGCCAGGCGGATCATCCGGTTGTCGGCGTCCATCTCGTTGCGGAACGCCAGCAGCAGGGTCCGCATGGCGTTCGCCGCGCTGCCCTGCCAGTCGCCGTCCTCGTCCCCGATGCCCTTGACCCACTCGGTCCCGATCGCGGTGATCCAGCCGTCGAGGAAGGAGCTGAAGTTCTTGAGGGTGTCGGCCGCACGGGTGAACACGGCCGGGTCGAGCCGGTCGTTGGCCTTGACCGAGCCGTCGACGAACTGCTCCAGCGGCTTGCGGCTGGCCGTCCACCCCGCGAACTTCGCGCCCGGTCCGTCGATGTTGGGGTACTGCACGCTGGTGCCGACGACGTAGCTCCCGTGCTTCACCGTCGAACTGCTGCCCTCGGTGTAGGTGAAGTACCAGGCCACCCAGCTGTCGAGCTTCACGTCGGTGCCGTCGCCCTTGACGCCCTGCCAGCCCGCGTGGACCACCTGCCGGCGGACGTCGGTGTTGATCCACGGCTTCTCGTCGTCGACCACGTCCCCGCGCTTGGTCGGAGCCTTGTCGGCCGTCGACCCGACGAAGGTCAGCGCGTCCTCCCAGATGTACACCATGGCATCCCCTCTCGCGGCCGTGCCCGACCTGACGTGGTGCGGGGCCGGCCCGGTGCCGGGCCGACTCCGCGGTGGCGGCGGTGTCCCGCCGGATTACTTGGTGCCGGTACCGGTTCCCGAGCCCGAGGTCAGGGTCCGGTTCGCCACCTTCATGAACTGCGCGTAGTCCAGGGACTCGTCCAGCGCGTTGTTCAGGTAGCGGTCGGCGAGCGAGAGGTCGACGATCAGGGTGTCGAACTGCTCGATGATCGTCCCCAGCATCTTGGCGATCGAGTCGTCGTACGTCTTGAGCGCGGTGGCCAGGGTCCCCGGCGCGGTGAAGTTCCCGGAGTTGTTGCCGACCAGGAACGGCGCGCTGCCGTCGGCGAAGGCCCGCAGCTCCCGCACCGGCACCGCCGTCAGGACGTCCGAGAGGAAGACCTTGATGGTCTTCTCCGGGAAGGTCGCCAGGAAGTTGTCGGTGATCTTGACGGTGCCGCCGTCGCCCTTGTCCCCGTTGTCGTCGTCCGCCACGACGGTCAGCCCTTGACGTGGTCGAAGTGGGTGCTGGCGCGCATGTCCGCGTCGTGGATCGCGTCGCGGATCTCGGTGAGCGCGGCCTTGGCGTTCTCGATCTTGACGGTCATCGACTTGTCGGAGGTCTCCAGCTGCCCCGCGAGGGCGTCGGCCGCGACCGAGAACGCACCGATGAGCTCGACGCCGATCTTGCTCCGGAGGTAGGTCTTGAGGTCCTCCATCTGGGCGTGCATGGTCTTGGAGTGGGCGTCGAGGTCGTTGATCGCGGTGTCGACGCCGGCGTAGTGCAGTGACATGTGCTCGGACATGGCGGTTTCCCTTCGGTTCAGGCGGTCGGTTCGGCGGGCTGCGGGGTCACTTCGGGTTCAGGACGCCCTCGACGTAGTCCGCGGGGCCGGTCCCGGTGCCGAGGCTGTTGTGCGCGACGTTCAGGGTGTGGTCGCCGGTGGCGGTGAAGATCTGGCTGGTGTCGCCGAACTTGCCGTGGAAGGCGTCGTAGTCGCGGCTGACCGCCGCGTACTGCTCCAGCCAGGAGTTGATGTTGTTCTGGAAGGTGGTGCTGGCCGCGCCCTCGAAGCTGTCGCGGATCGCCGTGTTGATGTCCTCGATGTACATGGCGGTGGCCTTCATCGCCTCGTACTTCGCCTCCACCTGGGTCCTGACGTCCTGCAGGGCCTGCTGGCTGACCGTCGTCTGCTGCTGGACCACGTGAGTACCTCCTCGATGCCGCCGGCCGCTGCCGGCCGGCGCGATTCGCCGCGGGCCGGTCGGAGCGGCCCGCCAGGGTGAACGGGACGACTCCGCCGGGTGGTTCACCCCCCGCGCGGGCGCCGCGGCTCACCGTGTGCAGCGGCCCTCGCCGGTGACCGCCGGCTGCACGATGCCGCCCGCCAGCGGCGCCGGGTCGAGGCTGGGTCCGGTGGGCAGCAGCGACAGCACCCGCCCGGGCACCGCCGTCGGCGCCGCCTTCGCGTAGCCGAGCCGCTCGGCCACCGCCTGCGAGGCCAGCGGGTACTTCACACCGGTGTCGGTGACGAGGTAGAGCGTGCTGCCGAAGCCGGCTCCGGACACCGCCCGGACCAGCGCCCCGCCACCGGGACGCACCGCGATCCGGTCCGCCGGGGTGCAGCTGGGCAGCACACCGGGCTGGAGCACCGGCGGCAGGCCCAGGACGGGGGAGGCGTCGAGCACGGAGACGTCCAGGTCCCCGCCGTCGGCGGCCGGCCGCAGCGCCGCGCACAGGGCCTGCTCGGAACGGGCCGCCAGCAGCGCCGGGGGGCGGCCGGGCAGGCCCTCGGGCGCGAAGGCCGCGGCGGCCGCGGCCGGGGCGGAGTGCGCGGCGAGGTCGGCCGCGCCGGCCGGGGCGGGCGCCACCTGGCCGTTGGCGTAGGCCTCCTGCTGGGTCCGCGGATCGCCCTGGAGCAGGGCGAACTGGGTGGCGGTGACCCCCACCAGCCCCTGCTCGGCCAGCACGTAGCGCTCGTCGTTGGTGCCGGTGAACAGCTGGCCGACCCGGGTGGGGCGGCCGGACAGCGCCGGGCCGTCCTTGCCCCGGCCGGGGACGTCCGGGGCGCGCAGCTCGGGCCCGACCGGGAAGGCGGCCAGGAACGAGGCGGTGACCGGGACGGGCGCGGCGGCGGCCCAGCCGAGTGCCCGGGCCGCGCCGCCCGCCGCGTCCACGGTGAACCGGCGGCCGTGCCAGAGCAGATGGACGGCGCCGTCCGGCCCGCCGACCAGGACGCCCTGCTCGCCGGCCGGGCGGCCGGTCTGCCGGGTGCCGATCGCGACCGAGAGCTGCGGGGCGGGCTTGGCCGGCACCGGGCCCGCGCTCGCGGTGCGCATCGTGCAGAGCAGCCAGTCGGCGCCGGCCGTGGCCGACGCCGTCGGCAGGCCGTCGGGGGCGCCGACGATGCCGACCGGGGTGCCGCGCGGGGTGCCGTCCAGCGAGCGGGCGGACACCTGGTCGACCTTCAGCTGGTCACCGGCCAGCAGCCTGGCGCTGGCCTCGTTGAGCACGGGGTGGAGCAGGCCCTGGGCGTAGACGTAGCGGGCGCCGCTCTCCTTGACCACCACCAGGGTGCCGGGCTGCTTCCAGCCGCGTGCGCCGCCGGGCTTGATCAGCCCGTAGACGCCGGCGCCGGCGCCGATCAGCAGGGCGACGGCCAGCCCGATCGCGGCGCCGCGATTGGTCCGGCCCACGGGGGTGTCGGGGGCGTCCGGCTCGGCGCGCAGGACGCCGGCGGCGACCCGGCTCATCACGAACAGGTGGGCCTGCACCTGGTCGCGTCGGGACTGCATGGCGGTGGTCCTCCTCGGTACGGGTGCACGGACGGGAGCGGCTGGTCGGGGCGGGACCGGCCGGGCCGGGCGGGCGGTCAGGCCGGCGGTCGGGCGGAGCGGTCGGCCGGCGCGGTCGGCCGGCGCGGTCGGCCGGCGCGGCCTCAGCCCGCCAGGCCGCGCATCGCCCCGTAGAAGCCGAACACCTGGAGCGCGAGCGGCAGCAGGGCGAGCGCGGCGAGCGAGTGCAGCAGGTCCCCGGCCCGGCCCCAGTAGGGCAGCAGGCGGCGGCCGGGCACCGTCCACGCCACCGCGCACAGGCCGGTGGCGGCGGCCAGCATCACGGCGAACACCACCAGCCGGGTGCCCGGGGCGGCGTCCCAGCCGGTCCGGGCGGCCAGCAGGCCGAGTCCCAGCGCGCCGGGCAGCAGCAGGGCGAGCCGCTGGCGCAGCCCGCCGATGTCGCGGGCGTGCAGCAGGAGCAGCACCGACAGGTCGGCGGCCATCGTCGTCGGGCCCCACCCGCCGTCGCGGGCCAGTGCCAGCAGCGAGACGGTGATCGCGCAGGCGCTGCCGACCGCGACGAAGAACCCGGCCAGGAAGCTGTCCGTGACCAGGCTGCGGGCGAGCACGTCCTCGGCGGGGAACGGGTCGATCTCCTCCTGGAGCTCGTCCGCGTTGCGGGGCAGCGCGGGAAGCCGCAGCCCGCCCAGCCTGAACGCCAGCGCGGGCACGAAGGCGCCGAACAGCACCGCGGCGGCGGCGACCGCCGCCGCGATGTGGGTCACCGGCGTGCCGGAGACGGCGAGCGCCCCGGCGGCCAGCGTGAGCGCGGCCGCCACCAGCAGCCCGGCGAAGAACGGCCCGGAGCCGACCAGCGCCAGCGCCAGCACGGTGGCGCCGACCGCCGCCGAGCCGCTCGCCAGCAGCCGGGCCGGGCCGGTGAGGCCGGGCACCAGGGCGGCGGCGGCGGCCGCGTGCGCCACACCGGCCGTGGCCAGCGCCGTGCCCGCCCTGGAGTCGCCGATCAGCCGCACCGCCGCCGTCCCGCCGGCCAGCAGCAGCACCGCGACCGCCGCCGCCGCGGCGCAGCGCGGGCCCTCCGGGCCGGGCAGGGCGAGCAGCAGCAGGCCACCGGCCAGCACGGCGACGGCCAGCGCGAGGGCGAGACGCCGGGTGACGGCGGGCCGCCAGGAGTCGCCGCGGGCCGCGGTGCCGGCCCGCACGCCGTCGACCAGGTCGTCGAAGTGCACCTCGGGCAGCGCGTCGCGGCCGGGGCGCAGGAACAGCTCCTCGCCGTCGGTGAGGCCGAGTTCCTCCAGGGTCTGCTCCTCGTCGAGGGGCTCGGCCCCCAGCCGCTGGAGGACCCAGCCGGAGTGCTCGGTACCGCTCTCCGCGACCTCCGGTCCGGCGTAGCCGAGGACGGCCGGCAGCAGGTCCGCGAGGACCACGTCGCCGGGAAGCGCGAGTTCGAAGGCGGTGCCGGGGGCGCGGAACCTCAGCCGTACCAGTCCTGTCGCCGCCGTGCTGGTGCTCACCTGTCGCGTCCTCCGTGGAATCGGCCTGCCGGTTCTCCCGTCACACAGGTACGGCCCGCACCGGGCGGGCGGTTCACCCGCGGACGGTTCACCCGCGGACGGGGCCGCCCCGCGGGCGTGGTGAACCGCCGGGGTCCCGCGGGCCGTAGGCCCGAGTGCGGTGCGGCCCGGGCCGTCGGGCCCGCGGCGACCGGCGCCGGCGGCGGCGCCGCGAGAGGAGAGCCCCGTTGAGCGTGGTCCTGGTCGATCGTCCGCCCCGGCGCCCCGGGCCGGCGATGCCGGAGGGCGAGCTGCAGTTGCAGGAGCCACCGGTGCTCCCGGAGCAGCAGAGCGGCATGTCCAACATGATCGCCATGGCGCCGATGGCGCTGAGTTCGCTCTCGATGGTGATGATCTTCCTCAACCCGCAGTCCGGCGGCGGGCCGCTGACCTACGTGGCGATGGGCATGATGGGCCTGTCCGCCGTCGGCATGCTGGTCACCCAGCTGATCCGCGGCGCCAGCGACCGCAAGCGCCAGCTGCGCGGCGAGCGCCGCGACTACCTGCGCTACCTCTCCCAGGTGCGCCGTCAGGTCCGCCGCCACATCGTCAACCAGCGGCTGGCGCTCGCCTGGCGCCACCCCGCGCCGGACTCGCTCGCCTCGCTCGTACGCACCTCCCGGCTCTGGGAGCGGCGCGCGGCCCACCCGGACTTCGGCGACGTCCGGATCGCCACCGGCTCCCAGCGCCTGGCGGTCAAGCTGGCCCCGCTGGCGACCCAGCCGGTGGAGGACCTGGAACCGCTCTGCGCGCACGCGCTGCGCCGCTTCATCCACGCCTACGGTTCCATCGCCGACCAGCCGATCGCCGTCCACGTGCGCGGCTACGCCCACGTCCTGGTGCGCTGCGAGCACCCCGTGCCGGAGGCCGACCCGGCGGACGGCGAGGACCTGGTGCCGCCCGCGCCCCCGGCCGAGCCCGCCGAGGCCGCGGACCCCGGCCCGGCCCGCGCACTGGCCCGGGCGATGATCGCCCAGCTCGCGTTCTTCCACGCCCCGGACGAACTGCGGATCGCGGCCGCGGTCGCGCCCGAGCTGCGCGGGGAGTGGGCCTGGCTGAAGTGGCTGCCGCACGCCCTGCACCCCACCGAGACGGACGGCGCCGGCCCGGTGCGCCTGGTCGCCGACTCGCTGCTGGAGCTGGAGCAGGTGCTCGGCCCGGAGTTCTCCGACCGGCCGCCCTTCGAACCGGAGACCCAGCCCGGCCGGGACGAGCCGTTCACCCTGATCGTCCTGGACGGGGTGAAGCTGGCCAGTGGCAGCCGCGCCCTGCTGGCCGGCTACCGCAACGCCGTGCTGCTGGACGTCTCCGGGGCGGTGGAGTGGAAGCACGCGCCGTTCCGGATGCGGCTGCGGATCACCGGCGACCGGCTGGACCTCGTCACCGCCGACCGCAACCGGCGCGACGAGTCCACCCCGCTCGGCCGCCCGGACGCCCTGGGCACGGCGGCCGCCCGCCGCTACGCCACCGCGCTCGCCCCGTACCGCCTCGGCGACGCGATGGACGTCTCCGAGCCGCTCAGCACCGACTTCGACCTCACCTCGCTGCTCGGCATCAACGACCTGTACCAGCACGACATCCGCCGCAGCTGGGCGGAGCGCCCGCGCGGCCGGCGGCTGCGGGTGCCGATCGGTGTCGGCGCGGACGGCAAGCCGGTCGAACTCGACATCAAGGAGTCGGCGCAGGGCGGCATGGGCCCCCACGGCATGCTGATCGGCGCCACCGGCTCCGGCAAGTCCGAGCTGCTGCGCACCCTGGTGCTGGCGCTCGCACTCACCCACTCCTCGGAGACGCTCAACTTCGTCCTCGTCGACTTCAAGGGCGGCGCGACCTTCCTCGGCCTGGACCGGCTCCCGCACACCTCCGCGGTGATCACCAACCTGGCCGACGAGGCCGCCCTGGTCGACCGGATGCGCGACGCCCTGCACGGCGAGATGAACCGCCGCCAGGAGCTGCTCCGCTCGGCCGGCAACTACAGCTCGCTGCTGGACTACGAGACCGCGCGGGCCGCCGGCACCCAGCTCGACCCGCTGCCCACGCTCTTCGTCGTGGTCGACGAGTTCAGCGAACTGCTCTCCGCCCACCGCGACTTCATGGAGCTGTTCATCATGATCGGCCGCCTCGGCCGCTCGCTGGGCGTGCACCTGCTGCTGGCCTCCCAGCGGCTGGACGAGGGCCGGATGCACGCCCTGGAGTCCCACCTGTCCTACCGGGTCGGCCTGCGCACCTTCTCCGCCATGGAGAGCCGCGGCGTGCTGGGCGTGCCGGACGCCTACCAGCTGCCCTCCCAGCCCGGCAACGGCATCCTGCGCAGCGACATCGCCACCCTCACCCGGTTCAAGGCCGCCTACGTCTCCGGCCCCTACCGGCGCCGGCGCGGCGCCGTCCAGCAGGCCGCGGTGGCCGGGCAGATCGTCTCCTACGGCACCGAGTACGTCGCGCCGCGCGATCCCGACCCCGAGGTGCTGGCCGCCGAGGAGGCCCGGGAGGCGGCCGAGGAGGACGCCCCGAACCTGCTCGACCTGGCGGCCGCGCGGATGCTCGACGCCGGACCGCCCGCCCACCAGGTCTGGCTGCCGCCGCTGGACACCCCGCCCACCCTGGACGAGCTGCTCCCGCCGCTCACCCCCGGCCCGCGGCACGGCCTGGCACCCGACGGCCGCCCCGCGGTCGGCGCCCTGACCGTCCCGGTGGGCGTGGTGGACCGCCCGTTCCAGCAGATGCGCGAGCTGCTGACGGCCGACCTGTCGGCGGCCGGCGGGCACGTCGGCATCGCCGGCGGCCCGCAGAGCGGCAAGAGCACCCTGCTGCGCACCCTGATCACCGCCCTGGCGCTCACCCACACGCCGCAGGAGGTCCAGTTCTACTGCCTGGACTTCGGCGGCGGCACGCTCTCCGCGCTGCGCGGGCTCCCGCACATCGGCGGCGTCACCGGGCGCCACGACCCGGAGCGGATCGGCCGCACCGTGGCCGAGGTCAACGGCATCATCGCCCGCCGCGAACTGCGCTTCGCCCAGTTGGGCGTCGACTCCATGGCGACCTTCCGCCGCCGCAAGGCCGCCGGGGACCCGGAGCTGGCCGACGACCGCCACGGCGACGTGTTCCTGGTCATCGACGGCTGGGGCACCCTGCGCCAGGAGTTCATGGAGCTGGTGGCCGCGCTGGCCCCGATCGCCTCCCGCGGCCTGAACTACGGCGTGCACCTGATGGTCTCGGCGGCCCGCTGGGCCGAGATCACCGCGGGTGTGCGCGACCAGTTCGGCACCCGTTTCGAGCTGCGCCTCGGCGACCCCATCGACTCCATGATCAACATGCGCGCCGCCGAGACCGTCCCGCACAGCCCGGGCCGCGGCCTCACCAAGGAACGGCTGCACTTCCTCAGCGCCCTCCCCCGGATCGACGGCCAGGGCGGCACCGACGACCTCGCCGACGGCATCGCCGACCTCGTCGACGCCGTCAACGAGCACTGGACCGGCCCCCGCGCGCCCGAGGTGCGGATGCTGCCGCTGCTGCTGGACGCCTCCGCGCTGCCCGCCCCCGAGGGCCGGCTGCGGATCGCCATCGGCATGGAGGACACCGCGATCGCGCCGCTGTGGCACGACTTCGAGGAGTCGCCGCACCTGCTGGTGGTCGGCGACAGCGAGAGCGGCAAGACCAACCTGCTGCGCCTGCTGGTCGAGGGCATCACCTCCGCCTACACCCCGGCGGAGGCCCGGATCATGCTGGTCGACTTCCGGCGCGGGCTCTACGAGTGCGTCCCGGAGGAGTACCGGCTCGGCTACGCCGTCTCGGTGGAGGTGCTCCGGCAGGTCGTCACCGGGGCCGCCCGGGCCATGGAGGCCCGGCTGCCCGGCGAGGACATCAGCCCGGCCCGGATGCGGCTGCGCGACTGGTGGACGGGCCCGGAGCTGTTCATCGTCGTGGACGACTACGACCTGATCCCCGGCCAGATGGGCAGCGGCCCGTTCGGCCCGATCCTGGAGCACCTGGCCCAGGGCACCGAGCTCGGCCTGCACCTGATCGTCGCCCGCTCGGCCAACGGCATCGGCCGCGCCTACAGCGACCAGGTGCTGCGGCGGCTCCAGGACGTCAACACGCCGGTCACCCTGCTCTCCTGCCCGCCGAGCGAGGGCACGCTGTTCGGCAGCGTCAAGCCGCGGGTTCTGCCGCCCGGCCGCGGACTGCACATCACCCGGCGCCGGACGGTCCAGGTGCAGACCGGCCTGATGCCCGACCCGGAGCCGGCCGAGCCGGAGGTCCCGGCGGGGCGGGCCTAGGGCGGTCCGCCGCCGGTCCGCCGCCGGTCGGCACCGGCCGCCCCGTTCACCGCGCCCGCCCCGGCGCCGGGCGCCCGGTGCCGGGGCGGGTGGGCCTTCCGGGGCCCCCGGCGGGCGTCCGGTGAACCGGCGGCGCGGCGGGGGCCGTAGTCCAGGACGATGAGCCCTTCCCGCACCGGTGCGCACCCCGACGATCCCGCCTCCCCGGCCGAGCCCCGCCGCCGCTTCGGCTTCCGGCGCGGGCCGCAGCGCGCCCTGCCCGCCGGCCCCCCGGCCGCCGCGGCCGAGCCCGTGCGCGGGCCGGCGCGGCCCGCCGGGGCGTCCGCCCTGCCGGTCCCCGCGCCGCGCAGGACGGCGCCCGCCCCCGGCGCGTCGGTGCTCCGCGCGGTCGGCCCGCACTTCGTGATCGCCGCGTCCACCGCCCGCGAGGACGACCTGGCGAGCGCGATCGGCGCCCTGCGGCCCGTCCCGGACGCGGTGGTGGTGGTCGCCGCCGCGCCCGACTCGGCCAAGGTCCTGCGCGACCGGATGGCCGACCTCGGGGTGATCGCCCGTGCCCGGGGCGCCGCCCACCTGGTGCTCGCCGCCTCCGGCCTGGCCGCGCTCGCGCCCAACGGCCGGCGGCCCGCCGAGGTGGTCGCCGAGCGCGCCGGGGTGCCGGTCGTCGCCCCCGACGGCCTGGTCGAGATCACCCCGACCGGCACCCTGAAGGTCAACGACCCCGAGGGCGCGATCGAGGCCTCCGCCTGGTGGCGCTGCGAGCCGGGCCAGGCCCCGCGCCGGCTGCACAGCACCCTCGGCACCGCCGCCCCCGGCGAAGCCCCCGCCCGGCCCACCGCGGCCCGCCCGGTGCAGGCCCCCGCCGCGGCCGCGGCCCCCAGGCCGGCACCGGCCCCCGCCCCGGCCCCCGCGGCCCGGGGCCGCGCCGACGCCGTACGGGTCCTCCGGCTGCCCGGCGGCTTCTGGCTCACCGACCCGGCCGACCGCTCCACCGCCCCGCTGCCCGACCTCGCCGCGGCCGCGGCGCCGCCCGGCAACGCCGTGGTGCTGATCGGCACCCCGGCCCGGCCGCTCCTGCTGCCCGACGACTTCGCCGAGGCCGTCCTCTCCCTGCCGCTCGGCGCCGACCGGCCCCTGGTCAGCGCCCCCTGGGCGGCCCCCGAACAGCTCGCCGCGCTCACCGGCGCGCTGGCCGCCCGCACCGCCCGGCCGGTGCAGGCCGCGATCGGCCTGCCCGTCCTCGGCCCCGGCGGGCCGACCTCGCGGATCATGGACCGCGACGGCCGCGCCGGGTGGGAGCCCTTCCTGCTCCGGCTGGCCACCGCCCCGGGCGCGCCCACCACCCCCGCCGCCTGGCGCAACGGCGGCGCCGACTGGCAGACGGACGGACCCGCCGTCTTCCGGGCCTTCCCGTACTGGGCGCTGGAGGCCGTCCCGGCCGGGCTCTGGCTGCGGCCCGAGCCCCCGCACGTGCTCACCCCGCGCTTCCGCCGGCCCGAGGCGGCCCGCCCCCTGCTGATCGTCGGGGAGCGCGACCGCCCGGTGCCGGCCGACGCCTTCGAGGAGCTGGGCACGCTCCTGGACCGGCTCCCGACCGTCGGTGCCGAGGGGTTCGGCCTGCTGGTCCACGGGCTGCTGGAGCCCGACGCCGAGCGGGTCGGGCGGTTCGTCGCGCGGATGCACGAGCTGGAGTGGCTCGGCGCCGAGCAGCCGCTGAACGGCCCGCCCGTGGTGGCGCCGGTGTCGTACGGCATCGGCCGCCCGGTCGCGGCGGCCCGGCGGCCCGCGCCGGGTGCGGTCGGGGCGGGCGTGGTCGGGGCGGGTTCGGCGGCGGCCCTGGGCGCGGGCCCGGGGGTCGGTGCGGCGGCGCAGGAGGCGCCGGCCGCTCTCGGTCCCGGCGCCGGCCGGGTGCCGTCGGCCCCCGAACCCGTCGCGCGCGCCGAGTCCCGGGCCGAACTGCCGGTCGGCCGCCGGGTGCCGCCGCCGGTCGGGGCCGGAGCCGCGAACCGGACCGAGGGCGGTGCGGAGCAGCCCCGTCACCAGATGCCGCCGGTCGCGGAGCCCGAGACCGCCCCGGCGACCGCGTCCGCGTCCGCCCCGGCCGCCGCGTCCACGTCCGTGCCCGTGTCCGGGGAGCCCGAGGCCCGGGGCGGGCTGCCGCCCGTGCGACGGATGCCGCCGGTCGCCGAACCCGAGCCCGAGAGCGGCCCCGGGCCCGCACCGGCGGAGCCCGAGGCCCGGACCGGGCCACCGGTCGTCCGCCGGATGCCGCCGGTCGCCGAACCCGAACCCGGGCCCGCGTACGGGACCGACACCGCTCACGGGAGCGGGGCCGCGCCCGACCCGGCCCCCGGGTTCACGACCGGGGCACCCGAGCCCCCGGCCGGTCCCCGCGCCGACCCGGAGCCCGACGCCGAACCGGCGCCGGTCCCGCTGCCCACGCCCGTCCGGGCCACCGCCGCCCCCGTCACCGGCAGCGCCGCCGGGTCCTCCGGCCCGCCCCGGCCCGGGCCGCTCGCGGGCGGTGCCCCGGACGGCGACCCCGCCGGTGCACCGGCGGTCCCGGCGGCCCCCGGCACGGCCGGACCGGCCGTCACCGGCGGCGGCGCACCAGTGCCGTTCAGGACGCCGGCGGTCCCGCCGGCCGGACCGCCGGCCGCCGGACCAGCGCCCACCGGGCCGGCGAGCGCCGAGCCGCTCCCGGCGTTCGAGCCGGTGGAACCGCCGGTCGGGACGCTGCCGCCCGAGGGGACCGCCGCCGAGGAGCCGACCGCCGGGGACCCGGCCGCCGGGCACGACCCGTCGGGCTCCGGCCGTCCCGGCCCCGGCACGGCCGCCCCGGCTCCGGACGGCGAGCCCGCCCGGTACTTCGGCCTCGACGACTCGCCGCCCCCGGTCACCTCGACGAGCACCGCCGAGCGCGACGCCGTCCGCACGCTGCTCGGTGACCACTACCACCGGTGCACGGGCCGGCTGGAGCAGCTCGCCACCCGTCTCCCCGGGCTGCGGACCACCTCCCAGGACGACTTCAAGCCCGACCTGGCCGCCGTCCTGCTCCACCACACCGACACCGGCATCCCCGCGTCGCGCGCCGTGCTGGTGGCCGCCGCAAGGTCCGGCGACCCGGCGATGCAGCCGTTCCTGCGCTGCCTCGGCTCCGGTCTGCGCCGGCTGCCGAGCCACCACGGCGCCGTCCTGCTCGGAGCCGGCGCCGGGCTGGACCCGGAGGCGGTCCTGTCCCACTACCCGACCGGCCGGCAGTTCCGGGAGCCGGCACCGCTGGCCGGCCTCACCGCCCCCGGGTCGGAGCTCCCGGGCTCCTCGGTGGAGTTCCTGGTCTGGTCGGCGACGGGCCGGCGCACCTCCGTCTTCGACTCCGCCGACGGACCGGCCCAGGCGGTGTTCCCCCCGGGGACGGCGTTCACCGTGGTCGGGATGGTGACGGCCGACGGCGACCGGCCGGCCTGCGTCCTGCTGCGCGAGTCGGGCGGCGACCCGTCCGAGCGGAACCGCAACGCCCTCTCCCGGCTGCGCGCGTGGCTGGAACGCCGGGCCGCGATGCCCCAGGCCGAACGGCCCCGGGCGGACGTCCCCGCACGCTTCCACCTCACCCCGGGCGTCGAACTCGACGAGCCCGAGGCCGAGGCCGAGGCGGCCGGCCTCGGCCCGGAGGAGTCCGGGGAGTCCGGGGGGCCCGGGGAGTCCGAGGGGCCGGGCTCCGACTGACCGGACGCCGTCGACCCGGCCCGGCCCGGCCCGCGATGCCCCCGCCCCGCCCCGGGGCCGTTCCGGGCCTGCTCCGGACGGCCGACGCGAGGGGACGTGCCGTTCCGGTGCGGCGGGCCGGGGCCCGGCGGCGGGTCGTGGGTGCCCGGACGCGCGGCGGGGGGGGGGGGGGGGGGGGCGGCCCCCCCCCCCCCCCCCCCCCCCCCCCCCCGGGGGGGCCCCCCCCCCCCCCGCGCCCCCCCCCCCCGGGGGCG
>NZ_JBHJRC010000008.1:0-77839 GCF_042261735.1 Kitasatospora sp. NPDC056327
GTTCACACCCGCGCAGAGCGGCACGGCAACCACCGGAATGGATGGCCCCGCGCACTGCGTCCTCGCTAGTGTTATTTCAAAAGGAATCTCCAACCACGATCCGAAGACCGAGGCCGGGGATGTCAACATATCTGGCGTTGACTTTTGGCACGCTGTTGAGTTCTCAAGGAACGGACGCTTCCTTCAGGCGGCTTTCACACCGGCCCTCCGGGCGCTTCGTTCTTTCGTGTCTCCAGCTTATCAGATGTTTTCCGTGCCGTTTCCGGCGCTTCCCTCATCCAACTCGCTGGCGTCTTCTGCGGCTTGACGCCCCGTCCGACGTTTCAAACTCTAGCCGAACCCCGCTCCGAAAAGCGAATCCGACCGCAATCCCCGAAAACAGGCACACCGAACAAACCCTGAGCCGGAACGCATCGAAACAAAACGCGACACGCCTCGGCCCGAACAGGGAAGAGGTGGTGTTTCAGAGGATTGGCCGCCCCGGGACCGTCCGCGCAGACGCGTGTCCGGTGCTCCCAGCCAGGCAGCTCGAAGAACACTAGACCTCTTGGGTGGCCGGGTCAAGCTCCGGGGTCCGTTCGGGGGATCCCTCCCCGGCCGGGAGCTGGAAGGCGAGGACCGCGACGTCGTCGTCGTGGTCGGAGCTCACCCCCATCGCCCGGAGCAGGCGGGAGCAGACGACGTCGGGGGCGCCGACCGCGCCGGCCAGGGTCCGGGCGAGGAGGTCCAGGCCCTGGTCGATGTCCTCGTCGCGGCGCTCGACCAGGCCGTCGGTGTAGAGGACGCCGGTGGTGCCGGGCAGCAGGCGGAGGGTGTGCGTGATGTGGACGCCTCCCCCGGTGCCCAGGGGCGGACCGTTCTGTTCCTCGCTGCGCAGGACGGTTCCGTCGGGGCAGCGCAGCAGTATCGGGAGGTGACCCGCGGAGGCGTAGCCGAGGGTGTGGCGCTGCGGGTCCCAGACGGCGTAGGTGCAGGTGGCGATCTGGTTGGCGTCGATCTCCATGGCGAGGCCGTCGAGCAGGCTCATCACCTTGTGCGGCGGGAGGTCGAGGCGGGCGTAGGCGCGGACGGCGGTGCGCAGCTGGCCCATGACGGCGGCGGCGCGCAGGCCGCGGCCCATCACGTCGCCGATCACCAGGGCGGTGCGGCCCCCGTCGACGGCGATGACGTCGTACCAGTCGCCCCCGACCGCGGCGTCGGCACCGCCCGGCTGGTAGGTGGCGGCGACCCGGAGGCCGGCCGGCTGGTCGAGCTTCTGCGGGAGGAGGCTGCGCTGGAGGGTGACGGCCGCCTCGCGCTGGCGGCGTTCGGCCTCGCGGAGCCGGGCGGCGGCGAGGACCTGGTCGGTGACCTCGGCGGCGAAGACCAGGACGCCGGTGGTGGGGTCGTGGGTGGCGGGGACGGCCGCGACGGGCTCGTCCGGGCCGGTGCGGACCGGGTCGCGGGTGAGCGGGACGCAGGAGACGTTGTAGTAGCGGTTGCCGGTGAGGCCGAGGATGCAGCGGGCCTTGACGCTGCGGGGGCTGCCGCCGCGGATCACCTGGTCCATGAGCGGCAGGACGCCGAGGGTGCCGAGCTCGGGCAGCGCGTCGCAGGCCGGCAGGCCGGTGGGGCGCTCGCCGAAGAGTTCGCGGTAGGCGCGGTTGGCGTAGCCGAGCTGGTGCAGCGGGCCGTAGGTGACCGCGACCGGGGCGGGGATCCGGTTAAGGACCTCGCGGAGGTCCTGGGGCCGGTGGGGGTCGAGCACTCCGGTGGGGTCGAGGGCGTCCGGGGTGTCGGCCGGTCCGGCGGGGCCGGTGGGATCACGGGGGCCGGGCACCACGACGGCGTCGCCGCACGGCGTGCCGCGTCCGGTGGCGGCCCCGGACGGCGGGGTGGCACGCCACGGGACTCCGGTGAGCCGGGCGCTCCAGCGCATGAGGTTCAAACGACGGCCGCTTCCTCGGGTTCCGGGCATATCATCACTTTTTGTGCACTCGTCAGCACACGGGGTAATGACTCGGTCGGGCAGATCCTGTCAGGCGGAGGCCCGATTCCGGAAGTCGTCCGCGCCAGGCCCGGTCGTCGGGTCCGTCCGGAGGCCTCCTCCGTACTCCGATCGGGTGGCCCCGGGTCACCCGCCGGAGTGGCTCACACGGGCCGCTCGCCGGCCGCCTCCGGCAGGTCGGGGCGGCCGATCGGGACGACCTCGCGGGAGAAGAGTCCGGCCAGCGCCCAGTCCACCAGGACCCGCACCCGCCGCTCGCCGCTCGGCAGCCGTCGCAGGTGGCGGGCCCGGTGCAGCCACCAGGCGCGGCGGCCGGTGAGCCGTCCGCCGCGCCTGGTGTGCGCGACCGCCCGGCCGAGACCCAGCGAGGTGGAGCAGGCCGGGGCCTCGGGCCGGTACGCGGTGATGCCCGGCGCGTGCGGCCCGCCCTCCAGCGCGACGAGCACGTTGGCGGCCAGCAGCTCGGCCTGGGCGAAGGCGTGCTGGGCGTTCGGCGCGCACGGCGCCCCGTCCGCGCGGGGGTCGGGCACCGCGGCGCAGTCCCCGGCCGCCCAGGCCCCCGGGAGCGCGCGGCCGTCCGGGCCGAGCACCTGGAGGGTGGGCAGACAGCGGACCCGGCCGGCGGTGTCCAGTGGCAGATCGGTGTCGCGCAGCAGCGGGTTCGGACGGATCCCGGCCGTCCAGACCAGGGTGCGGGCGGCGAAGCGGCTGCCGTCGGAGAGCGTCATCACTCCTCCGGCGGCCGACTCCAGGGTGGTGCGGAGCCGGACGTCGACGCTGCGTTCGCGCAGCTGGGCCAGGGTGTGGTCGGCGAGTTCCGGGGACTCCTCGGCGAGGATCCGGCCGGTGGCCTCGACCAGCACCCAGCGCAGGTCGTCGGGGGTGATGTTGTGGTGGCCGCGGACCGCGTACCTGGCCATGTCCTCCAGTTCGCCGAGCGCGCCGACGCCCGCGTAGCCGGCCCCGACGAAGACGAAGGTGAGCGCCGCCTGGCGGAGCGCGGGGTCACGGGTGGTGGCGGCCAGGTCGAGCTGCTCCAGGACGTGGTTGCGCAGGCCGACGGCCTCGCCGACGGTGGAGAAGCCGCGGCCGTGCTCGGCCAGCCCGGGCACCGACGCGGTGCGGGAGACCGAGCCGGGGGCGAGCACCAGGACGTCGTAGTCGAGCTCGACCGGCGCGGGCGGCTCACCCGGGGCGGCGGCGTCGGCCCAGGCCCGGCGGGTGGTGTGCTCGATCCGGGTGATCCGCGCGGTGAGCACCCTGCACCCGGTGAGTTCGCGGCGGAGCGGGACGACCACGTGACGGGGGTCGATGCTGCCGGCCGCGACCTCCGCGAGCAGCGGGTGGTAGGTGAGGTAGGCCTGCGGCTCGACCAGGGTGATACGGGCCTCCCCGCGGCGCAGCCGCTCGCGCAGGGCGCGCTGGAGGTGGAGCGCGGTGGACATGCCCGCACACCCTCCGCCGACGATCAGGATCCTGATGGCGCACCTCCCGTCCCGGGGGTCCGCCACCCGCCTTCGACCGGGCATGCCCCCATCACGACCCCCAATAAAGGACCGTCGGCGGCGTCTTGTCCACCATCCGTACCGTGACGGACGGGGCGGATCGCGCCGGGAGGGGACGGATGTGCTGCCGGGGTGAGTTTCTGACGCACTTTCGGCCGCGAACTGCGGTGAACTATGGTCGGATTGTGTGGCGGCGCGGCCACTGCCATGTCAACTGGCGGCGACGCACCGTGGAGCGGCCATTACGGCCAGTTCTAGTGTTGGCTGGGGAACCCGACTGCGGGACCGTGATCCGGGGAAGGGTAGTCCCCGGACAGGGCCCCGGACGGGCGCCGTTGTACCGGCCCGATCGCACCGATCGGACCGGCGGCGCCCGCCTGATCGGGGTCCGGGTGGTCCTGCGTACGGCCGCACCCACGGCCGGGCGTCACCTGGGCGGCACCACCAACGGCACGAGCGATGGGTCATCGGTCATTTCCTTCAGGCTTAGCTGCACCGGGGGGTGCAGGGGCGGGCGACGGCAGGGCCCGGAACCGGGTGCCTGCGGGGGAGAGTTGGGATGATGGAACAGGAGCGACTGTTGGGGCGAACGGGTGCGGCACACCCTGGCCAGGGTGTGGTGCCGGAGCAACGCGGCCCGGCCGAGGCGGCCGGGCCGCCCGGGGCGGGCGGAGTGCCGGGTCTCACCGGCGTCCCCGGACTGCCCGGCGGAGCGGGGCTGCACGGAGGATCCGGGCTGTCCGGTGGCTCCGGTCTGCCCGGCGGGTCCGGGCTGTCCGGTGGATCCGGGCTGCCCGCGAGTGCCGGGGCGTCCGGGACGGCGTACGCGGCGGTCCCGTACCGGGCCGGCGAGCTGACACCGGCCGGCGGGCCCCCGCCGGGGGCGCGGCTGCGGGTCGACGCCCGCCGGAACCTGGAGAGCGTGCTGCGTGCGGCGCGCGAGGTGTTCGGCGAGTTCGGCTACGGCGCGCCGATGGAGGAGGTGGCGCGGCGGGCCGGGGTCGGTGTCGGCACGGTGTACCGGCGCTTCCCGAGCAAGGAGGTGCTGGTCCAGCGGATCGCGGCCGAGGAGGTCGCGTGGCTGACGGCGCAGGCGCGCGAGTCGCTGTACGGCGGCTCGGGCGCGTGGGACGCGCTGGCCGGGTACCTGGCGCGCGCGGTGTCCACCGGGGCCGGGCGGCTGCTGCCGCCGGAGGCGTTCCGGTACGCGGAGGAGCTGGGGCGGGTGCCCGAGCAGCGCTCGCCGGAGGCCGCCGGTCCGGCCGGCGCGGGCACCGGTGGCGTGGGCCCCGGCGGCGGCGCGGGTAGCGCCGGTTCGGGCGGCGCGGGCGGCGGGTTCGGGCCGCCACGGTACGAGCCGTCGGCCGGCGCGGCCGTGGGCGCCGGGTACACCGCCGTCGGGACCTCCCCGGCGGAGAGCGAGGCGGCACTGGTCGCCGACGCCGACCCGCGGCTGCTGCTGCAGCTGCTCGCGGCGCTGGTGGCGCGCGCGGGTGCGGCCGGCGAGCTGCGGCCCGGCGTCACCGTCGCGGACGTGGTGCTGGTGCTGACGGCGTCCGTGCCGGTGCACGCCTGGCGCGGTGGTGCGGCGGGCGGCCCGGTTCCGGCGGCCTCCGGCGTGGCGGCGGGCCAGGTGCCCGGGGCGCTCGACGCCCCGCTGTCGGCGAGTGGTCGGCAGGCGGACGGTCAACCCGCCGAGGGCCCGTCCGACCGGCTGCTGCAGATCCTGCTGGACGGCCTGCGGGCCCGCTGAAGGTCACCGCACCGGACGGCCACCGTCCTGACGGGGCAAGGAGGTTGAGAACCGGGCTGCGCACGGGAACGGGTCGCGCGCCCGGAGCGACCGAGGTCACCCGGGACACCGGGCACGGGGCGAACACATCCGCGACGGCCCCACGGAAGAGTGGGTCACGGCCGGTCCGGCTACCGCCCAACTCTGCGCTATGCCATCCTTTGCCCGTGGTTGGAGCCAATGTCCCGATGCGCGCCGTTCGCGCGCTCTCGGCGCCGTGCAGCGGGGAATCGTGCGCCCACGCACTCCCGCGCGCCCTGCCACACTACGGGGGCTGTCGTGGAATCTGGGGACCGTTGTGAGCGCCGAGGAACAGAACGACCACGGCTACGGCCTCGACTTCGGACGGTCCGCCGGGGGCGGGCCCGACCGGAGCGCCGACGGCCCGGCCGGCGGCACCGGCGCGCCCGGCCACCTTCCGCCCGGCCACCTTCCGCCCGGCCACCTTCCGGCGGGCCAGGTCCCGGACCAGGCCGGGATGCCCAGCCGCGAGACGCTCTCCGCCTCCGCCGCCGCGCTCCCCCCGGGCCGGGTGCCGGGACAGGCCCCCGCCGGGCGCGGCGGAGTCGCCCCGGAGGCCTTCGTCGGCGCCGGCGCCCCGGTGCGGCCGACCGTGCCCGCGCCCGCCGATCCCGTCGACGGCGAACGCCCGCCGTCCGACGCCGAGTTGACGGCGCTCGTGCGGGCGGGGGACGACACCGCGTACGAGGAGATCTACCGCCGGCACGTCGACTCGGTCCGCCGCTACGCCCGGACCTGCTGCCGCGACAGCTTCACCGCCGAGGACCTGGCCGGTGAGGTGTTCGCCCGCACCCTGCAGGCGCTGAGGGCGGGCAAGGGACCCGAGTTCGCCGTCCGCGCCTATCTGCTGACCGCTGTGCGGAACGTCGCGGCGGCCTGGACCCGCAGTGAGCGGCGCGAGCAACTCGTCGACGACTTCAGCGTGTTCGCACAGACCTCGGCCGCCGTCGTCGACCTCGACCTGGCCGACCCGGGGGCCGACGCGTGGGCGATGGCGCTGGCCGACCAGCGCATGGTGATGCAGGCCTACGCCGAGCTGCCCGAGGACGACCGGATGGTGCTCTGGCACACCGAGGTCGAACGGGAGTCCCCGAAGACCGTCGCGGTGATGCTGGGCAAGACCGCCAACGCGACGGCCGTCCAGGCCCACCGGGCCCGAGACCGGCTCGCCGCCGGGTTCCTGCAGGCCCATGTCTCGGGCAGCCAGGAGCGGGACTGCGAGGCGTACGCCAACCGGCTCGGCGCGTACGCGCGGGGCTCGCTGCGCAAGCGTGCCTCGGCGGAGGTCGGGCGGCACCTCAAGGAGTGCGACCGGTGCACGGCCGCGTGCCTGGAGCTGGCCGAGATCAACCACGGGCTGCGCGCGCTGCTGCCCGGCGGGGTGCTGGTCTGGGTCGGCGTGGGCGGCTTCGGTGCCGCCGCGGCCGCCGTGGGTGGGGCGGCGGTGGTCGGCGGGGCGGCCGCCGGGACCGCGGCCGTCGCGGCGGGGGGCGCGGCGACGGGAGGCGCGGCGGCAGGAGGTGCGGCGGCGGGGGCGTCGGGTGCCGCCGGTTCGGCGGGCGGTGCCGCCGGAGGTGCGGGAGCCGCGGGCGCCGGGGCCTCCGGCGGGGCCGGCGGTGCCGGAGCGGGTGCGGCCGGGGAGGGCCTGGGCACCGCGGCCAAGGCCGGGATCGCCGCCGCCATCGCGGTGGCGGCGGCCGCCGTCGCCGCATACGCGCTCACCGGCTCGCCAGAGGCGAAGCCCCCGGCGGCGGCTCCCCCGGTCTCCGCCCCGGCCGCGCCCGCGCCGCCGGCCGCCGCACCCGCACCGCCCGCACTGCCCGCCCCGGAACCGGAACCGGACAGCGCCGAGCCGGAACCGGTGGAGGAGTCGGCGCCGCCCGCGCCGCCCGCGCCGGCGGGGCCCGGTGCGACGCCCAAGGCCCCGCCGTCACCCGCGCCGAGCACCTCACGGGCGACCACGGCGGCGCCGTCCCCGACGCCGAGGCCGACCAGGTCCACGGCGCCCGCCACACCGCCGCCCACCGTGCCGGTGGTGCCGCTGCCGAGCCTGCCCCCGTTGCCGACGCTGCCGACGCCGGAACTGCCGAAGCTGCCCACGCCCGAGCCGCCGGTGATCCCGACGCCCACCATCGCGCCGAGCGTGCCGCCGGTGATCCCGACGCCGCCGGTGCCGACCGACTTCTGGGCCGACGACCTGCCCGTGGTCAAGCCCGGCAACAACCGGGTGCCGCCGCCGCAGCCGAGCATCCGGCAGAAGGGGAGCGACTGGTTCTGGCAGCGGAACACCGTCTCGGTGGACGGCACCGAGTACCGGCACGGAATCACCGTGCACGCGCCCGCGACCACGCTGATCGACCTCAACCGCACCTGCACGTCCTTCGACGCGGTGGCCGGGGTGGACGACCTGACCGTGTCGATCGGGGGCGTCGTCTTCTCGGTGCAGGGCGGTGACGGGCGGACCCTGTGGAGTTCCCGGGCGCTGCGGGCCGGGGACCCGGCGGTGCCGGTGCACGTGCCGCTGGACGGGCAGAAGTCGATCCGGCTGGTGGTGACGCCGGTGAACGGCATCTGGTCGGCGCTGAGCGTCGCCGACTGGGCCGAGGCCCGCTTCAGGTGCGTCTGACCGGGCGGGCCGATCGGACGCGGCCGATCGGACGCCTCGTCCGCCGGGGCCGGGGCCTGGGTCGGGGCCTGGGTCGGGCGTGGAGAGCCCGGGCCGGCGAGGGCGGACGGTTGAAGCGGGCCTCGGGGGCGCGTGCCCGGGCTCAGACGGCGCAGGAGCCGTCCGCGCACGCCTCGCCCGCCGGGGCGACCTGCACCGGCGCGGGCCGGCGCTCGCCGATCTCGGTGGCGACCTGCTCCAGCACCCGGCTGAAGGTCTCGGCCTCCTGCCCGCCCTGGACGGCCCACTTGCCCTCGAAGACGAAGGTCGGCACGGCGGTGATCCCGATCTCGCGGGCCTCGGCCAGCTGGGCGCGGACCTCGGCGGTGCCCTCGTCACCCGCGAGGTAGGCGGTCACCCGGTCGCGGTCCAGACCGGCGGCGACGGCGACCTCGGTGAGCGCGGTGCGGTCGCCGACGTCCACGCCGTCGGTGAAGTGCGCCTTGAGCAGGGCCTCCTTGACCCGGCCCTGGGCGGCAGCGCCGTACTCGGTCTCGGCAAGGTGCAGCAGGCGGTGGCCGAGGAAGGTGTTGGCGTGCAGGGCGGCGTCGAAGTCGTAGGTGATGCCCTCGGTGCGGCCCAGCTCGGCGACCCGGGCGTCCATCGCGACGGACTGCGGGCCGTAGCGCTCGGCCAGCCACTCCCGGTGCGGGCTCGCCGTCGCCGGCGCGTCCGGCACCAGCTGGTACGGCCGGTAGACCACCTCGACGTTCTCCTTGCCCGAGAAGCTTTCGAGGGCCTGCTCGAACCGGCGCTTGCCGATGTAGCACCAGGGGCAGGCGATGTCGGAGTAGATCTCGACCTTCATGACGGGGGCTCCAGGGGAGGTGGGGTGGGCGTACGGTCCGAAGTCGGTGAACGATGAACCAACTCCGGACATTCCCGGCGGGCGCCCCGGTCCTGGCCGGTCCGGAGCCCCGGGTGCTCGAATCCGGACGCCTCCGCGGGCCCCCAGGTCCTATGGCCCTCGGGCCCTCAGACCTCAGCCGGGGCCGGGACGACCAGGACGGGGCAGGCCGCGTGGTGGACCAGGGCGCTGGTCACCGAGCCCAGCAGCAGGCGGGTGAAGCCGCCGTTGCCCCGGGTGCCCGCCACCACGGTGTGCTGGCGGGCCGAGGCGGCGAGCAGGACCTCGATCACGTTGCCGAGCACCACGTGGAGCGACAGCTCCGCCGTGCAGGGGTGGGGGCGGGCCTGCTGGACGGTGGCCACCGAGCGGCGCAGGCCGTCGGCCATCGACTCGACCAGGGTCTCCACGCTCTCCTGGACCAGCTCGGCCATCCCCGGGGGGTAGCCGGTGGGCGCGGGGTTGACCACGGCGAGCACGTACAGGGGCAGGCCGTGCGACTCCGCCTCGGTCATCGCCCGGTCCAGGGCCCAGAGCGAGCCGTCCGACCCGTCGCACGCGGCGAGCACCCCGGGCGGCCGCCCCGTCGGCGGCCGCCCCAGGACCGAGAGCACGACGGGGACGGACGGATCCGGGCTGGCACTGGTCACGACGGCCTCCGTGGGCAGGGGGAGGAGGGTGTCCCGCCATGATCGCCGCCCCACGCCGCCCCACAGCCGAGCCGCGCCGGGTGCCGAACGTGAGGCGCGGAGACGACAGGCCCCACAGGAAGTCGGACGGGCCGACTTTTCGCTCCGGAGGGGAGAGGTGGGGGGGGTAGGGCCGGTGAGGGTCGGAGAAAATACCTGGGGAAGAAATTATGTAGACCGGTCTACTGGATTTAGTGGGATTCGGTAGACCGGTCTGCATATTTGCGAGCGATGGCGGGGTCGGTGTGCACAGGAAGTCGGGCCCGCCGACTTCCTGTGCACACCCGTGAAGGTGAATGGGCGAGCCGGGTGGGTCGGGCCAGGAATTCAGGGATGGCCGGGTGGGGCTCGCACAGGAAGTCGGGCCCGCCGACTTCCTGTGCGAGCCGGCAGGGAAAGACGGGGTGAACTAAGTAGACCGGTCTGCATATTCGTAGCGGGGGTGGAGTGGATGTGCGCAGGAAGTCGGGTGGGCCGACTTCCTGCGCGGGCGAGAAGGGGCGGAGGGAGATAGGGAGGAAGATTAAGTAGACCGGTCTGCATATTTCTGCCGACGGGTGCAGGGGCAGGGCGGGTGGGGTGAGGCGGGGCCGGGGTGGGGTCAGGAGAAGCGGGAGGGGGCGAGGGCGGGGCGGGTGGGGTGGGGGAGGCCGGTCCAGCAGGCGCCGTGGCGGCGGGCGTGGACGCGGCGGAGCCAGAGTTCGGTGGCGACCAGGTCGGCGAGGCCGGCGAGGGCGGCGGGCGGGAGGGGGGCGGTCCGGTCGGCGGCCCGGGTGAGGGCGGTGCGGACGGCCGGGAGGTCGATGAGACCCGCCTCCGCGAGCAGGGGCGCGTCGAAGAGCTCGGCCAGGCCGTCGGCGGCGAGCCGGAGGCCGGCCCGGGCGGCGGCGGCGCGGTCGGGGCGGGGCGCGCGCCCCCAGTCGGACGGCAGGTCGGTGCGCCCGGCCCCCACCAGGACGGCGTGCAGCAGCGCCGGGCGGGCACCGGGCTGGAGCCGGACGTCGTCCGGGAGCAGCCGGGCGGCGCGCACCACCTGGTTGTCGAGGAAGGGCGCGTGCAGCCGTTGGCCGGGCTGCTCGGTCGCGTGCACCAGGGTGCGGAACCCGCGTGCGTGCCGGTGGAGGGCGTGCCGGGCCCGGTACGCGCCGGGGTGCTCCCCGGGCGCCGGTTCGCGCGCCGCCAGCCGGAGCCGCTGCGCGACGGACGAGAGCGCCTCGTCGGAGAGCCAGCGGGCGGCCGGCCCCGGGACCGCCCAGGCGAGGTCGTCCGCCGAGCGCGTGCCGGCCGTGCCGTCGCCGTCGGACGCGCGGCGCAGGGCCAGCCGCACGGCCGTGTCGTCGAGCGCGTCCGCGTACCGGATCCGGGCGAGCCGGTGGGCGGCGCGCAGCACGGTGAGCGGCGTCCGCAGGGCACCCGCCAGGACGCCGGCGGACGCCCGGTCGGCGCCCGCCAACGCGGCCACCGGGGAGAGGAGTTCGCGCGCCCGGCCGGACCGGACCAGGTCCGCCAGCCGGGCCGGGTGCCCGTCCAGGACCTGCCGGGCGCCGTAGCCGGTCAGGTGGTCGGCGCCGCCCGCCTCGAAGCGGGCCTCGGCCCACGCGGCGGTGACGAGTTCCGGCCCGGGTTCGTCGGTGAGCCGGCCGGCTGTCGGATCGGTGCGCAGCGCGGCGTACGGAAGGGTGTCCGGGCCGGGGGCGAGCACGGTGTGGCGCAGCCTCGGGAGGTCCGGGACGAGCGCCGGGGCCGGCGGAACGGGACCGGCCGCACCGGAACCGCCCGGTGCGCCCGGTCCCGCGGCCTCGCCGAAGGTGACGGCGGCGAGCTGTTCGGGCGCGGTCCGCGGCCGGGCGGTGCTGCGGCGGGCCCAGGAGCCCTTGACCGCCCCCGTCCGGGCGGTAGCCGCATCCGGGGCGCCCGGGGCAGGGCCGTCTCCGGGGGCGGGCACGGGAGGCAACGCGCCCCCGGCCGACGTTCCGCGCCCGGCGGGCCGTCCCGACTCGGCGGCCGGCGGTCCGGGCCGACGCGGCACGGCGGTGCCGGCGCCCGCGAGCGGGACGGCAGCGGCGAGCAGCGCGACGGTGGCGGACGCCGTCCCGTACGAGAGGTCGACGCCCAGCCGGGCACGCCCCGACGGACCGGGCACCGGCGGCGCGTACGGGCGGGGCACGGCCCCGGCCGGGCCGGTGCGCACCCGGAACCGGACCGACTCCAGCAGCGCCCGGGTGAGTTCCCGGACGGCCGCCGCCTCGCCGCGCCCGTACCCGCCGCCGCCCGGTTCGTCGTACCGGGACAGGTACGGCCGCCCGTCGCGGATGCCCAGCGCGTGCCCGGGCGGCACCCGCTGGACGCCCAGGTAGGGCGTGCCGGTGCCGAGGGCCTCCGGCGCCTCGGGGCAGGCCAGGCGGGCGGCGAGGTGGCCGGTGTCCAGCGGTGCGCCGACCAGGTCGGCGAGCGGCAGGGCGGCCGTGGCGTACGCGGTGCCCCCGGCCCACGGGGTGTGGAACACCGGCCGGACGCCCGCGAGGTCGGTGAGCAGCACGGTGGAGCGGGTGCCGCTGCGCAGCACCACGGTGTAGCTGCCCGGCCAGGCCGTGAGGTGGCGGACGGCGCCGCCGCGCGCGGCGGCCAGGCCGGCGGCGAGCTCCGCGTCGGTGGCACCGCAATGGCCGATCACCGCGAGCCGGACGGTGGCGGGGCCGGGCTCGACCGGGTCGGGTGCGGTGGGGCCGGTGGTGACCAGGGCGGGGGCACCGGGCCGGAGGGTGACCAGGCGGATCTCCTCGGGGCGCCAGTCGCCGACCGCCCAGAGCGGGTCGGGGCCGGGCCACAGGGGCCGGGCGGCGATCGGGGCGACCGCGCCGGCCGGCTCGGGGGCCGACGCACCGGGCCGGGGCGCGCCCGGCCGGGACGCAGCCGTGCACCAGCCCGTCAGCCACCGCATCACGCCTCCACCGGACGAGGACCTGCACCGCGCGGCGCGCCCGTTCCCGGGCGGTCCCCCATGGCCGGCCCGTGGCGCGCCGCGGCGGGCGCCCACCGTGATCCGGCGCGCCGTCAGAAGACATGGTGCCACCGGTTGCGCGTCCGGTGACCGGAGTTGTCGTTTCCGGTCCTCGCACGGGAGCAGCGGGCCGTGGTCCTGCGGCGGGGGCGGGGCGGCCGGGTGCGGGCCGGGCACGACGGCGGAGTGCCCGGACGGCACCGGCGGACGGCGATCCGGCAGCGGGGCGCCCGCAAGGGGCGCACGGACGAGACCCGCACGCGCGTCCACGGACAGGCAGCTCCACCTTGAACCACCGATCGTGGGACAGGGGTGGCCGGCGGCATGCAGGACCGGGGCGGGGGCGGGGCAGCGGGCCGTGGTCCTGCGGCAGAGGCAAGGCGGCCGGGTGCAGGGCCGACCCGGCACGACGGCCAGATGCCCGGGCGTTGCCGGCAGACGACGCCCGGCAGCAGGGACCTCGCACAGACGCAGGGACGAACCTCGCGCGTGCGTCCACGGGGAGGCGGCAGGATCCCGAGGCGTCGACCGTGCGCCCGGGGGCACGGCGGCCAGGTGCGGCGACGGTGCGGGGGCAGCGGGCCGCGGTCCTACGGCGGGGGCAAGGCGGCCGGGTACGGGCCGGACCGGGCCCGGTGGATGACGATCCGGCGGCGGGGCGCACGGACGAGACCCGCACGCGCGTCCACGGACAGGCGGCACCACCCCGGGGGCGACCGGGGTCGAGGCCGCAGGTACGGCCGACGGCATGCCGGACCGGCGCGGCGGCCGCAGGGTCGGGACCGGCGCAGGTGGGTCGGTCGGACGGGGCCCACGGGCGGGCGACGGCGGCGCCGGGCAACACCGCCCGGGAAGGTCCGACGTGTCCGGGCCGGACCCACAGCCGCGGGAGCACAGCCGGACGCCCGGACGGGGCCGGTGAAGGACGGCGCGCGGACGAGGCCGTCGAACGGGGCGTCCGGGCGAGCCCCGCACGCGCGCCGACCGGCGGGCGCCGGCAACGTCGGCGGGCAGCCGTGCACTCGGGCGGAACCGGCCGACGACAATCCGCGGGCGACGCGGTCGGACGGAGGAGGCGCACGGACCAGATCCCCCGGGGTGCCCGCGGAGGGACGGCCACAGCACCAGCAGCGCGGCCGGGAAGCGAGGCGCCCGGGCAAGCCCGAGGCGGATACGCGGTCGGTAACCGGCGGGCGGCAGCGCATCACCGAGCAGCCATGCGGCCGGGCGGATCCGGCAGTGGGGCGCGGGGCCGGGCGCGCGGGTGGGATCCGCAGCTGCGGGCGGCCGGGGGTGGCACCGGTCGCGGTGGTGAGCCGGGGCCGGGCACGCGGTGGAGGACGGCGGGGCGTCGAACGTCCGGGCGAGTGCTCGCACGGGTGTCCGGGCGGGCGCCCCGACGGGGCGGCCCGGGCCTCCCCCTCCTCGGCCCGGACCACCCGTCACGTCGCCCTGTCATGGCCATCGCGAGATGGCTGAAAGGCGTCGCTCTGTCCGGGAGGGCATCCGCATGCCCTCCCGGACGTCGCCACCGCCCGCGGGGATGGAGGCGGCGGCATCCCCCGGCCCGCCGGGTCCTCGACGGCGGGCCGACCCACGACCACCAGCGAATCGCCGACCAGCCGGTCGGGCCAGGGGGCACGGCCGGGCGCACATCGACACGGGACCGGAGCACGCCGCTCCGGCGCGCTGCCGCCACACCCCCGGACGGCCGGATCCCGGTGGTCCGGACCAATACCCCGGACCCTCCCCCGGCCGGGGCCGGGCACGCGATCCCGCCATCCGGAATGCGGCCTCTTAACCCTCGGAACGCGTCCGACTACTCTAGGTACAGCAGCTACGGCCCGGTGCCGCCCGGGCCCCGCGCACAAGGCCGCAGGAGGTGCCGCCGCCACCATGACCGTCAGCCCACGTGGACCGAACGAACGGCTCGGTACGCTCCTGACCCTGGCTCAGATCAGCAATGCCGGGCTGGCCCGACGCGTCAACGACCTCGGCGCACAGCGCGGGTTGACGCTCCGCTACGACAAGACCTCGGTCGCCCGCTGGGTCAGCAAGGGCATGGTGCCGCAGGGCCCCGTCCCGCACCTGATCGCCACCGCCATCGGCGGCAAGCTCGGCCGTCCGGTGCCGCTGGAGGAGATCGGGCTCGGCGACACCGACCCGGCGCCCGAACTCGGCCTCGCCTTCCCGCGCGAGGTCCCCGACGCGGTCCGCTCCGCCACCGACCTGTGGCGGGTCGACCTCGACCTGCGCCGCGGACCCGGCGGCGGCCGCTGGAGCGACAGCCTGGCCGGCACCTTCTCGGTCGCCGCGTACGCAACGCCGGTCTCCCGCTGGCTGATCACCCCCGCCGACGGCTCGGTGGCCCGCGACGTGCCGCGGCCGCCCGCCGAGACCGGCTCGTACCGGGTCGGCCACTCGGACGCCGCCAAGCTCCGCGAGGCCGCCCAGGAGGCCCGTCGCTGGGACTCCAAGTACGGTGGCGGGGACTGGCGTTCGTCGATGGTGCCCGAGTGTCTGCGGGTCGAGGCGGCACCGCTGCTGCTGGCCTCGTACAGCGACGCGGTGGGCCGGGCGCTGTTCGGCGCGACGGCCGAACTCACCAGGCTGGCCGGGTGGATGGCCTTCGACACCGGTCAGCACGAGGCCGCCCAGCGCTACTACATCCAGGCCCTGCGGCTCGCCCGGGCCGCCGCCGACGTCCCGCTCGGCGGCTACGTGCTGGCCTCGATGAGCCTCCAGGCCGGCTACCGCGGCTTCGCGGAGGAGGCCGTGGACCTCGCCCAGGCCGCCCTGGAGCGCAACCGGGGCCTGGCCACCGCCCGGACCATGAGCTTCTTCCACCTGGTCGAGGCCCGGGCCCAGGCCAAGGCGCGGAACGCGGCGGCGTGCGCGACGGCGCTCGGGGCGGCGGAGAGCGCGCTCGAACGGGCGCGCCCCGGCGATCCCGACCCGTCGTGGATCGACTTCTACGCCTACGACCGGCTCGCCGCCGACGCCGCCGAGTGCTTCCGGGACCTCGGAGTGCCCTCCAAGGTCCGCCAGTTCACCCGGGAGGCACTGGCCCGGCCGACCGAGGGCTTCGTCCGCTCGCACGGACTGCGCCTGGTGGTCTCCGCGATGGCGGAGGCCGAGGCGGGCAACCTCGACGCGGCGGTCGCGGCGGGCGAGCGCGCCGTCGACGTGGCCGGGCGGATCTCCTCCCAGCGCAGCCGCGAGTACGTGGTGGAGATGCTGCGCCGTCTGGAGCCGTTCCACGGCGAGCGCCGCGTCCGCGAACTGGCCGAGCGGGCCCGGACGGTGATCGTCGCCCCGGCGTGAACCACCCGCCGCAGCAGCGTACGTGCGGCGACGGGGACGGAGACGGAGGGGCGGAGGGGCGGAGACGGAGGAGCGGGCGTAGCCGTTCAGGGCGCACGGCCCCGCGGGCACCTGCCGCGGCCGTGCACGTCCCGGCCGCGGCGCAGGCGGACGCCGCTTCCACCCGCCCCGGGCAGGGCGCGGTCTCGCGTTCCCGCCAACGGCCGCCGGGCCGGTTCAGGCGCCGGTGCAGGCCGGTACAGGTTGGTACAGCTCGGTGCAGTCTCCCGCCCGTGAGGACGACGGCCGGGCAGCGGGCGATCGGCCGCGACCACGGCCCCGGGCACCTGCGGAACGCCGGGCCGGCACTCCTCCCGCCGGCCGGCGCCGGCCCCGTCGGGCAGGACACCCACCGCAGGACACCCACCACGGGAAGGGCGTCGGTCGCGCCCCGGCGCACGCCCCGAACGGGAGCGCGCACCGGCACGGCCTCGGCGGTCCCGGCCGCCCCGGCCTTCCGGCCGGTACCGCCGCCGGCGGCCGGGCGGGACGCGCGCCGGGCGCGGCCGGAGCGGCGGCGCCGCCGCCGAGGCCCCCTCGACCGGTCTCCCGCGCCGTGGCAGCATCGCCGACGGACGGGGGACGGTCGGACGAGGCGAGGCGAGGAGCGAGCCGTGCGGTACGACGTCGACGTGCTGGTGGTGGGGGGCGGGATCGTCGGGCTCTCCACGGCGTACGCGCTGACCGGGGCCCGGTCCGGGCTGCGGATCACCGTGCTGGAGAAGGAACCCGGCCTGGCCGCCCACCAGACCGGGCGCAACAGCGGGGTGATCCACAGCGGGGTCTACTACCGGCCGGGCTCGCTCAAGGCGCAGTACGCGGTGGCCGGCGCCGCCGAGATGGTGGAGTTCTGCCGCGCCCACGACATCCCGCACGAGATCACCGGAAAGCTGATCGTCGCCACCGGGCCCGCCGAACTGGACCGGCTGCGCACGCTGGCCGAGCGCGGCCGGGCCAACGGCATCCCGGTCACCGAGCTGGACCGCCGGGGCATCGCCGGGTACGAGCCCCAGGTCACCGGCATCGCCGGGCTCCACATCGGGACCACCGGCATCTGCGACTTCCCCGCCGTGGCCGCCGCCTACGCGCGGCTGGCCCGCGAGGCCGGGGCGGAGATCCGCACGGGTGCCGAGCTGCGGGCGGTCGCCCGGCGGGCCGACGGCGTCACCGTGCAGACGTCGGCGGGCGAGCTGCGCTGCCGGGTGCTGGTGAACTGCGCCGGTCTGCACAGCGACCGGATCGCCCGGATGGCCGGGGACGACCCGGGGGTGCGGATCGTGCCGTTCCGCGGCGAGTACTACGAACTCGTCAAGGAGCGGCGGGAGTTGGTCCGGGGCCTGGTGTACCCGGTGCCCGACCCGGCCTTCCCGTTCCTGGGCGTCCACCTGACCCGGGGCGTGCACGGGGACGTGCACGTCGGGCCGAACGCGGTGCCGGCGCTGGCCCGCGAGGGCTACGACTGGCGCACCGTCCGGCCGCGCGAACTCGCCGGCACGGCCGCCTTCCCCGGCACCTGGCGGATCGCCCGCCGGCACTGGCGCTACGAGCTGGGCGAACTGCACCGCTCGCTCTCCAAGCGGGCGTTCACCACCGCTGTGCGGCGGCTGCTGCCCGCCGTCACCGCCGCCGACCTGGTCCGCACCACGGCGGGCGTCCGTGCCCAGGCGGTGGCCCGGGACGGCACGCTGCTGGACGACTTCGCCTTCGCCGGCTTCGACCCGGACCGGCCGCATTCCACCCGTCGGCTGGTGCACGTGCTGAACGCACCCTCCCCGGCGGCGACCGCCTCGCTGCCGATCGGCCGGGAGGTGGCCCGCCGGGCGCTGGCCGCGCTGGAGGCGGGCGGGCGGTGAGGACGGGCGGTGGCACCCCGGGCACCGACGGCCGGACGGTGACGGCCGGACGGTGACGCGGACGCGCCGGGGGACGGACGGTGACGGCCGGGCCGCGGCCGGACGGGCCGGACGGGCCGGACGTGGGTCCGGTCACAGAGCCCGCGGCCCGGCACCGGCCGCCCCGTAGACTCGGGTGATTGTGACTGCCACCGCCCCGATCCCCCAGCAATCGCCCTCCGCCCGGCTCTCCGCGGCGCCCGCCGCGTACCCCGCGCCGATGTACCCGCACAAGGCCACCGAGGCCCAGCACAGCGAGCGGCGCATCCGCAGCTTCCAGCCGCGCCGGGGCCGGATGACCAACGCCCAGGCGGGTGCCCTCGACCGGGGCTGGGAGCGGTACGGCATCGCGATCGACGGCACCCCGCTCGACCTGCCGGCGCTGTTCGACGGGCTCCCGGTCACCCTGGAGATCGGCTTCGGCATGGGCGAGACCACCGCCGCGATGGCCGCCGCCGACCCCGGCACCGGCATCCTGGCGGCGGACGTCCACACCCCCGGGCACGGCAACCTGCTCGGGCTGCTGGAGCGCGACGGCAGCACCAATGTCCGCCCGGCCGCCGGCGACGCCGTGATCCTGCTGCGCGACATGCTGCCTGACGCCTCGCTGGCCGGTCTGCGGGTCTACTTCGCCGACCCGTGGCCCAAGCCGAAGCACCACAAGCGCCGGCTGATCCAGCCGTCCTTCCTGGAGCTGGTCCTCCCCCGGCTGGCACCCGGCGCGCTGGTGCACTGCGCCACCGACTGGGAGCCCTACGCCGAGCAGATGCTCGCCGTGCTGTCCGCCGCGCCCGAGCTGGAGAACCTCCACCCCGAGGGCGACGGCACCGGCTGGCTGGAGCCGGCCGACCACCCGGACGGCTCCGTGCCCGGCTACGCGCCGCGGCCCGCGTGGCGCCCGGTCACCAAGTTCGAACGGGCCGGCATCGCCAAGGGCCACGTGGTGCACGACCTGCTGTTCCGCCGGCGCTGAGCCCTCGCCGAACCGCTCCCGAACCGCTCCCGAACCACTGCTGGACCGCTGCCGAACGCCCGCCGGGCGGCCCGGCCGGGGTGCCCGTACCGGCGTCTCCCGGCCGGCCGGCGGCGTGGCCTACCCTGTGCCGGGTGAGCACCCCGTCCGACGGTGGGTACCACCTCACCGTGCGGGCCGCCGACGACCGAGAGACACCCCGCCCGGGCACCCGGAGCGTCCCGGGGCCCCGGAGGCGCCGGGCCCGGCTGCTCCTGCCCGGGTTCGCGGCCTCGTGCGTCCCCCGGCCGCGACGGGCCGGGAGCTCCGCCGGCGCCACGGACGCCCCCGGCCCCACCGGCGCCCCGCCCCCCGCGGCCGGGGACACCGGAACGCCCCGGATCTCCGCCGCCCGCCGCGGCCTCCGACCGGTCGCCTTCTCCTCCCTCACGGCGACGGCCGCGCTTGCCCTGGCCGGCTGCGGCGTGCTGATCCTCCACCTGGTCCGCCGCCAGACCGGCACCACCGGACTGCTGGTCGGCCTCGGCCTGGCGATGGTCCCGCTGCCCTTCGTGCTCGGCGGCCTCGCCTGGCTGAACCAGACCGCCCGGGTGCCGCTGCGGTACACCGCCTTCTGCCTTGGCTGGGGCGCCTGCGCCGCCACCACGGTGGCCATCCTCGCCAACGGCTGGGTCAGCACCCACCTGACCGCCCACCAGGGCGGCCTCGGCGAGGCGCTGGGCGCCGACCTGGTCACCCCAGTGATCGAGGAGGGCGCGAAGGGCGCCGCCCTGCTCGTCCTGCTGCTGCCGCCCGGGGTCCGGCCGCGCTGCACGGTGCGCCCCGGCGGCCGCCCCGGCGGTCCGTACCGGCGGCCCGGCCCCCGGCCGCCGCGCGGCTACCGGCGCCGGCTCGCGCTGCCGCACGCCCGGGCCCGGCTGCGGCTGCGCCCCTACCTGCGGCCGATGCCCCTCCCCCGCCCGCCGACGGGTGCGCGCCCCGGCGGCCGACCGCCGCTCGCCGACGACCGGCGGGGCCGCTCCCGGCCCCGCACGCTGGCCGCCGGGGTGGTCCTCGGCGGCATCACCGCCTGCGGCTTCGCCTTCACCGAGAACGCGCTCTACCTCGGGCGGGCGTTCACGGACGACCAGCAGCAGCGGCTGGACAGCATCGGCCTCGGCGAGCCGCCCAGCCTGCGGGACTTCGACGGCACCGTGCAGACCTTCGTCCTGCGCGCCCTGCTCTCGCCGTTCGCCCACCCGCTGTTCACCGCGCTGACCGGACTGGGCCTGGCGCTGGCCCTCACCGCCCGGCGCCGGCTGCCGGCCCGGCTGGCGGCGCCGGGCGGGCTCGTCCTGGCGACGGCCCTGCACGGCACCTGGAACGCCGCGGCCGACCTCGGCACCCGCGGCTTCCTGCTGGTGTACGCGGCACTGATGGTGCCCTGCTTCGCGGTGCTGGTCTGCTTCGCCGTCTGGGCCCGGTCGCGGGCCGGGCGGCACCCCGTGCGGGGGCCCGCCCGGCGGTGACGCCGGGCGGCGGGACCGGCGGCGCGGAGCGCGGTCCGACCGGTGGTGCGGGAGCGGTGGACGGGGCGGCGGGGAACGGATTTCCCATTCCCGCGACTTCCCCGTATGGTGGTGTTCACCGACGCGGGGTGGAGCAGCTCGGTAGCTCGCTGGGCTCATAACCCAGAGGTCGCAGGTTCAAATCCTGTCCCCGCTACTCAGTAGCACCGAAGGCCCGGAGGACTCGTCCTCCGGGCCTTCGTCGTGCTCGCCGGGTGCGGGGACGGCACGGTCCTGCCACGAAGCTGTAACAGCGCGGCGAGTCAAGATCGGCCAAAAAGTGCTTCAACCATACTGAGCGGACAAGTCACCCGTTCGGCCGCGCATCGTCGCGCCGGGTTAGGAAGCACCCATGCTCACGAAGCGCCTTGCCGGCACCGTTGCGATCTGTCTGCTGCTGGCAGCCGGGGCGACCGCCTGCGGCGACGACAAGGCCTCCTCGGCGGCGAAGCTGGACACCGACAAGCTCAGCGCCGAGGAGATCCAGAAGAAGGCCAAGGAGGCCCTGGCCGGTGCCTCCTCGGTCAAGGTCGTGGGCGAGATCGTCAACGACAGCGCCAAGGTGGCCCTCGACCTCGCGGTGGACACCCAGGGCCAGTGCAAGGGCAGCGTCACCATGCCGGGCGCGGGCAGGTTCGAGCTCCTGGGCGACGGCAAGCAGGTCTTCCTGAAGCCGGACTCCGACTTCGTGAAGAACGTCGCCGGCGGTGGCCCGGAGGCCGCCAAGGCCGCCGAGCTGCTCAAGGGCCGCTACATCTCGGGCGTGCAGAACGACCCGGAGATGAAGGAGCTCACCACCGTGTGCAACCTCAAGGAGCTCTCCAAGAGCTTCACCGAGGACGGCGGCGCCAGCAACATCACCAAGGGCTCGGCCGGCACCGTCAACGGCGCGAAGACCTTCAGCGTGAAGTCCAAGAGCGACGGCGGCGAGACCGTCCTGCACGTCGCCACCGAGGGCACCCCGTACCCGCTGCGGCTGGAGAAGACCGGCAAGGACAGCGGCAAGGTGGACTTCACCGAGATCAACAAGCCGCTGACCGTCCAGGCCCCGCCGGCCGACCAGGTCATCGACTACTCGGTGTTCAAGTCCCAGTCGAAGACCGCCTGACCGGCCTCCGCCGGCCTTCCCGGACCGCCGGGGCCGGTCGTCGGACGCCCCGCGTTAAATGCGTTGCCCTCCCTCCGGCGGGCTGCCTATGGTGGCGGCACACTGAAAGGAGGTGATCCTGAATTGAGTTCCGTCAGGATGTGTGAGGTGGCTGCTCGCTAGAGCCGCCCCTGCCTGCGCAGGGTGGGGCCCCAGGCCTCCGGCAGGCGAAATTCCCAGCAGTCACCCGGCCCGCGGGCTCACCGGAACATCCCCGGTGCCCCGGCGCCCGGCCCCTCGCGGGCCGCGGCACCGAGGAGCAGCCCGCGGGCTGTCTGCGTTTCCGGGACCGGCGCGGGTGTTCCCGCGGTCCCGGCGGGGCATGCCGCTGGACGTCGGGGGGACCGCGTCCCCGCTAGAGTCGGCGCGCGCTCCGCAGGGGCGGGGCGCGGGCACCGGGGGTGATGGGCGATGGCGAGGGCGACGGGACGGGCCGGCGGCGCGGCGGTCGTACGGACGGCACAGCGGGCGGCGGCCGGGGCGCTGCTGGGCTCGGGACTGCTGGGGCTGGTGCTGTTCTCGCTGGGACGCCCGCACCCCTGGCAGGCGCTGGGCGGCGGGCTGGTGGTGTCCTGCGCGGCGACGCTGGCCGGCGGCGCGCTGGGCTTCCTGTTCGGGGTGCCCCGGGTGCGCGGCGGTTCCACCGGGGACGGTGACGGCGGCGACGGCGGCACCGGGAAGGGCGGGGGCGGCCGGGGCCCGTACGCGCCGAACACCAACCTCGAACAGGTCTCGGACTGGCTCACCAAGGTGCTGCTGGGCGTCGGGCTGACCCAGCTGGGCTCACTGGGCGAGCGGCTCGACCGGCTCGGCAAGGCGCTCGCCCCGGCCCTGGGCGGGGGCACGGGCACGGCACCGTTCGCGGCGGCGCTCGTCCTCTACTTCCTGCTGCTCGGCTTCCTGGCCGGCTGGCTGCTGACCCGGCTGACGCTGCCGCGGGTGCTCTCCGACGCGGACCGGGCCCTGGACCTCTTCCTGGCCGGGCAGGACCACGACCGCAAGGGCGACAAGGTGGGCGCCGACGACCTGCGGATGCGGGCGATGCAGCACCTGGGCCTGGTCGGCGCCAGCACGGAGAAGCCGGGCGACCTGCCGGGCTCGATGCTTCCGGTCGACCGGACGGCCGGGCCGGAGCGGGTGGTGGCCGAGGTGCGGTCGACCGCCCGGCGCTCGGCACTGACCGCGACGCAGGTGCAGGAGCTGTTCGCGGACGGCTCGGAGGGGCGGCGGATCCAGGCGCTCGCCCTGATGCAGGGCGATCCGGCGCTCGCCGACCTGCCCAGCGTGCTGGAGGCCATAGAGCGTCCGCGCTCCGGCTTCGAGCAGTACCACGCGCTGCTGGCCGCGCGCGGACTGATGTCCCGGCTGCCGGCCGAGGAGGCGCGGCGGCTGCGGGACGCGGTGGCGGGGCGGCTGATGGCGGCGGACGGGATCCCGTACGGCTCGGACCGGAGCTGGCTGGCGGAGAAGATCCTGTCCGGGCTGGAGGCTCCGGTGTTCCTTCCGCAGCAGCAGGGCGGGCCGACCGCGGACGGGACCGCTGCGGAGGTGAGCGGGGCGAATGGGGCGAACGGGCCGGGAGCACCGGCCACCGGGACGAACGGGGCGGTCGGCGCGGCCGGCGGCTGACCGGGTCCCGCCGCCGCGGACGGGCTCAGAGCACGAAGCGCAGCTCGGGCCGGTCCCAGCCGATCGGCGGCCGCGCCGGGAAGGTTCCGGTCCGCTCGGCGCCCATCCGCCGGTAGAAGGCCTCGGCCGGCGGGTGGGAGACCACCCTGATGCCGCCGGTGACGCCGAGGGCGCGGGCCCGGTCGAGCAGGTGGGCGACGAGCCGCCGGCCGACACCGAGCCCCTGCGCCTCGTCGGCGACGAACATGAGGTCGAGTTCGGCCGGATCGGTGATCAGCGCGTAGAAGCCGAGCAGGTGGTCGTCGCCGGCGCGGGCGGCGAGGTGGACCTCGTGCCGGGCCAGGTACCCGGGTGTCACCCGGTACCCGGCGATCATCGGCGCGTACTCGCCGCGGTAGGCGGAACAGTTCTGGACCAGCGCGGTGAGCCGGTCGGCGTCCCGGGCGGCGGCCGGCCTGATCGTCATCTCGGTCATGGGCAGAAGTATAGGGGCACAGGCCCCTGTCACCCCTTACCCAGCTGCCCGGGCCCGGTGGTCCGCCCGGTGCAGCAGGAGCACCCGCCGGGGCCGGCCGTCCGCCGGGCCGCCCGCCGGCACGAGGAGGACCTCGCTGGTGATCCGCCGCTCGCCGAGCGCGTGCCGGACGGCGTCCAGGTGGGCCGCCCGGCGCCCCGCGCCGTCGTACAGCGGGTGGACGCGGACCTCGCCGCCGGGCGCGGTCACCCGGACCAGCTCGGCCAGCGCGGCCACCTGCCGCTCCGGCCCGAAGAGGTCCGGATAGGCGAAGACCAGGTAGCCGCTCAGCGCGAGGGCGAAGGTGCCGTCGGCGAACGGGAGCCGGGGCAGCGCGGCGGCGACGTACTGGCCGGGGTGGGCGGCCCGGTCGGCGGCGAAGAGGCGGCGGGCCCGGTCCCAGCCGCGCAGGTAGCGCTCGGGCGGGCGGTGACGGCGGCCCGGGTAGAGGTCGGGTCGGGCCTCCATCGCGGCGGCCATCGCGAACCGGGCGGCCAGCGCCCGGGCGGAGACCTCCTCGGCCGGCCGGGCGTAGACCGGGTCGGCGGCGATCACCCGGCAGCCGAGCGGGCGGGCCTCCGCGACGAGCGCGGCGGCGCCCCCCGGGCAGTCGAGCAGCGGGCCCGGGAGGGCGGCGATCGCGGCGCGGGTGAGGCCGAAGAGGCCGCAGTACTCGTCCAGCGAGCGGGAGGTCACCAGGGGCGCGGGCGGGCCGGCGGGCGGGGTGCGGGCGGTTCGGTCGGCCATCGCGGCCATCCGACCACGGGCCGGCCGGGGCCGCACCCGGACCGCGTCCGGGCACTGCACCCGGGGGCGTCCGCGCGGGCGGGGGCGCTCCGGCCGCCGGGCGGCCCGCCCTCAGCGGCCGAGGAGGCCGCGGGCGGCGAGGCGGTTCACGTTGGTCAGACCGCGCACCAGCTGCGGGGTGAGGAAGACGAACAGCATCCCGAGCAGGCAGACGGCGGCGATCTGCAGCGGCGACTGGATGTAGTAGGCGTACTGGCTGCCGTCGTCCTCGACGAAGTTGACGATCCGGTAGCCCGGCCAGTCGGTGTACCGCGGGAAGACCCAGTGGTAGACGGGGTAGAGCGCCAGGGACCAACCGATGCAGAGGAAGGTCACCGACATCACCGCGCTGAGGATCGCCCAGGGGAACATCACCACCTGGTGGACGACGGCCTTCCAGCCGGCCGCGTCCGCGAGGCGGGCGACGGCGGCGCCCCAGAAGCCCGGCCGGGCGGGCTTGACCGGCGCCGGCGCGGGCACGTCCAGGGCGAGCAGGCCGCGCACCCGGGAGCGCTCCAGCCGTCCGAAGCCCCGGGCGGTGGTGGTCAGCGCGGCCAGCACCGGCACGCCGAGCACGGTGACGAAGGTGCCGAGGCCGATGGAGAACATCGCCACGGAGACGGCGAAGCCGGCGAGTGCCACCGGCAGGCCGGTCAGCGTGAAGCCGACCTCCCGGTAGAAGTAGGAGGTGAAGGGGGCCCGCCAGGCGTACGGCGGGTCCTCGGTGCGCCGGGCGACGGCGCGGCGGCCTTGACCGCCGTCGTCACCGCCGTACGCGTCGTACCCGGGGCGGCCGTCGTACGCGTCGTCCTCGGTGCGGTACATGGTGTGGGTGCTCATGGCCGGCTCTCGGTCCCTCGGGTCGGTCGCGGTTCGGGCTCGTCGGACGGGTCCTTCCGACCCCTGAAGCCTGTCAGGAACGCGAGGCGGCCGACATCCGGCTCCCCGCCGGACCGGGGTGGGGTTATCCCCCCCTGAACGGCGCGCCCGCGCACCGCCGGACCCGCGGCGGACCCCGGCCCGGCGCCCGGCCGGACGTCGTCGGCGAGGAGCGCGTACTGGTACGCGTCGCGCCACCCGTCGTGGCGCGGGAAGTCGTGCCGGACCCGGCCCTCCAGCCGGAAGCCCGCCCTGGTCAGCACCCGGACCGAGGCGGTGTTGCCGACGTCCGTCCGGGCCTCCAGCCGGTGCAGGCCGAGCGTCCCGAAGGCCAGGCCGCACAGCAGCCCGACGACCTCGCCCGCGTAGCCGAGCCCCCACACGTCGCGGCGCAGCGCGTACCCGAGGGACGCGGCGCGGTTCGGGGCGAGGCCGAGCGCGGCGCTGCCGATCGGGACGGCGCGGGCCGGGTCGTCGGCGTCGGCGAGGCGGGTGACGGCCAGCCGGTAGACCTCCCGCTCCTCCTTCTCCGCCTCCTCCAGGAAGAGGGCGATCTGGTCGGCGCAGGTCTCGCGGTCGCGCGGTTCGAACGGGAGGAAGCGGGTCGCCTCCGGGTCGCCGAACACCGCGTGCAGCGCGTCCGCGTCCTCGGGGGTCTGGTGGAACTCGCGGATGGCCAGCCGGGGGCCGGTGAGTCGGACGGGGACCATGGCTCCCGACCCTATCCCCGACCAGCGGTTACGGTTCGTGGTTATGGAAGACGAAGACCTGCGGCTCGCCCCGCGCACCAAGGCCGCCGACCTGCTCGCCTGGGCGGAGGCGCAGGGCCGCGAGCCGGTCGCCGGGGCCCCGCTGCGCGCGGTGCTGGCGCTGCTGGAGCTGGGCGGGGGCAGGGTGCACGACGGCTGGCCCGAGCTGACCTCCGCCGCGGTGGAGCACCTGCTGTACGAGCGGCTGTACCTGTACGTCCAGCCGGAGCCGGGCCAGGACCCGCTGGCGTACGGCGCGGCGGTGCGGCTGTTGATCGACCACCAGCGGGCGGCGAAGCGGCTGAACGCCAAGCGGCAGGAGCGGCTGCACGCCGAGGCCGAGTGGCAGGGCGAGGTGGCGGCCGGGCTGCTGCGCCGGGCGGACCTGGTGACCTGGCCCCGGCTGTACACGCTGCTGCTGCGCGCGGCCGGGGTGGACACCGGCGACGGGGCGGCGGTGCGGGCCTGGCTGGAGGGTTTCCGGGCGCTGCCGGAGGAGGAGCGGTCGGCGGCGTTCTCGGCGCTGGAGGAGGACGGCACCCTGGATCCGGTGGACGACGGGGGCTGGTACGCCGGGGCCCGGACGCTGGCGGTGGGGATGGCGACGGACGGCGCGCGGCGGCTGCTGGAGCAGGGCCTGATGCGGCGCAGCTACCGGAACCTGGCGGAGCTGACCACGCTGGGCCGGCCGATGCCGGACGAACTGGCCGGGGACTTCGGGGCGTTCGAGGAGGCCGCGGCCCTGGCGGCGCTGGAGCTGGCGGGCACGTGGACGGTGCCGGGGCTGCCGGGCCTGCTGGTGAACGAGTTCCCGGAGCTGGCGCCGGAGCCGGGGCAGGCGGAGATCG
The DNA here is from genome assembly GCF_042261735.1 of Kitasatospora sp. NPDC056327. Taxonomy (NCBI): domain Bacteria; kingdom Bacillati; phylum Actinomycetota; class Actinomycetes; order Kitasatosporales; family Streptomycetaceae; genus Kitasatospora; species Kitasatospora sp. NPDC056327. The sequence continues at coordinate 26,835 of NZ_JBHJRC010000008.1, forward strand.
ACGCCTATCTGGCGGGCCTGGAGCAGGCGGACGGGAGCGAGGACGGGCACGAGCAGGAGGACGGGCACGCCGGGGGGCCGGTGGGCCCCGGGGAGTAGCGGCACCGCTCCCGGGAGGGGCCGGGGTCTCCGGGCCGGGAGGCGTCAGAGGCTGACGCCGCGCTGCTCGAACCAGCTCTCCGGGTCGACGGGGGCGCCGCCGCCGGGGCGGACCTCGACGTGCAGGTGCGAGCCGGTGACGTTGCCGGTCGCGCCGACCTTGCCGATCTGCTGGCCGGGGAGGACCTTCCCGGAGGCCTTGCTGATCGAGTAGAGGTGGCAGTACCAGATCTCGGTGCCGTCGGGCAGGGTCTCGACGATCCGGTAGCCGTAGGAACCGGCCCAGCCGGCCGAGGTGATGGTGCCCTGGCCGACCGCGAGGACGGGCTCGCCGGTGTCGGCGGCGAAGTCGAGGCCGGTGTGCAGCTTGGCCCAGTAGCGGGCGCTCTGGCCGTAGTGGGCGGAGAGCCGGTAGTTGCGCACCGGCAGGGTGATGGCGGCGAGCTTGGCCTTCTCGGCCTCCTCGGCGACCCGCTTGGCCTGCTCCTGCTGGGCGACCTGGGCGGCGCGCTTGGCCTCGGCTTCCTGGGCGGCCTGGACGCGGGCCTGCTCCTCGGCCGCGGTGCGCTGGCTGTCGGCCTGCAGCTGGATCCGGGCGGCGAGGGCGAGGCCGGGGTCCGCGGAGAGCGCGACCGGGGCCTCGTCGGGCGACTCGACGGCGGGCGCGGCGGCCGGGGTGGCCGAGGCGAAGCCGGTGGCGCCCAGGGTGGCGGCGACGGCGGTGACGCCGAGCAGCGGAGCGGTGCCGCGGCCCTGACGGGGCATCCGGTGCCGGTTGGTCTCGACGGCGGGCGGGGCCGTCTCGTCGGCGGGGCCCGCGAACGGACCGGGACCGCCGAAGGGGCCCGGGTGGTCGAGCAGCTGGGTACCGGCGGAGCCGGAGGGGTGTGCCGGGGTGTGCGTCGACGCCACGGAGGCGCGCTCCTTTCCTTCCTTCGCGCCTACCGGGTTAGCTGACGGGTTCGGAGCAGGAAGGTCTCCTACGGCTGGTCCCGGACGGTGCCGGGGCCTGCCGATTCACCCCAAGGAACGTGGTTCCCCGGCTCCCTGGCCTGCCCTTGGGCCGGCCGGCGGGATTAGGCGACGGCGCACGGTGCCGTCTGGGTACGGCGTTGAGGACCGCGCTGCGTTATCAAACGTTAATCCGAGAGGCCCCCGATTCCAAGCCATCCGTTGGTGACGGCGGGATACGGACCGGGCACCACGCGGCCCGATGGGCGTTTTGGGACGTTTGACGACAACTGACACTACCGAACGTGATAGGACGTCAACGAACGACCCCCCATCTGAGTACCCCTACTCATGTGCCGGGCGCGGATCCGCGGCCATCCTGGCGCCATGAGCACACCGATGCAGTCCCGCACCACGGCCGCCTATCACATCCAGGCCGTGCTCTCCTTCGCCCTCTCCGCCACCGCCCTCGGCTTCGGGATCGCCTTCCTCCCGGTGGGGCCGTGGACCCGGGCCTTCCTCGCCGTCGGCCTGCTCTACACGATCACCTCCACCTTCACCCTCGCCAAGGTGGTCCGGGACCGGCAGGAGACCACCGAGCTCGTCACCAGGGTCGACCAGGCCCGGCTGGACAAGCTGCTGACCGAGCACGACCCGTTCAGGGTGGAGGGGGTCTGACCGGTCCGCCCGGCCGGCGGACCGGAAGAGAGGCGCAATAGCTTGACGGCTAAGGCTATTAGCCTTAGCTTTATGGCTATCGGCGCTTCGCCGACGATCCCCGCCCGAGGAGGCACCCATGAACGGCACCGTCGCCCCCGCCACCCGTCACCTGGATCTGCCCGGCGGGCGGATCGCCTTCGACGACACCGGCCACGGCGAGGGCGTCCCGGTCGTCCTGCTCCCCGGGATGCTCGACAGCCGGGCCGCCTACCGCCACCTGCGCCCGCTGCTGACCGCCGCCGGGCGCCGGGTGATCACCATGGATCTGCGCGGGTTCGGCGAGTCCTCGATCCACTGGGACGACTACTCCCCCGCGGCGATCGCCGGTGACGTCCTCGCCCTGCTGGACCACCTGGACATCGACCGGGCCGTGCTGGCGGGCAACTCGTACACCGGCGCCAGCGTCGTCCGGGCCGCCGGGGAGGCGCCCGGGAGGGTCGCCGGGATCGTCCTGCTGGACGCCTTCGTCGAGAACGTGCCGCCGACCGCGCTGCAGCGCCTGGTGGTCGGCGCGATGGGCGCACTGCTGGTGCACTCGCCCGCGTTCTGGGGCCTCTACCACCGCAAGGCGGCCTACCCGGGGCCCAGGCCGGCCGACCACGAGGAGTACGTGGCCGGGCTGGTCGCCGCGATGCGCACCCCCGGCCGCAAGGCCGCCACCCGCGGCTACGTGCACGGCGACTCCTCGCCCGCCGGCTGGACCGCCGCCGTGCGCTGCCCGGCCCTGGTCGTGATGGGCTCGAAGGACCCCGACTTCCCCCGGCCGGAGCTGGTCGCCGACCGGCAGGCCGCCGCGCTGAACGCGCGCAAGGTGATGATCGAGGGCGCGGGACACTACCCGATGGCGGACCACCCGCGGGCCACCGCCGACGCGCTGCTCACCTTCCTCGCCGACCTGGTCTGAGCACCGCCCGGCCGCCCCGGCCGGCCCGGCCCCGGCAGCCCCCCGACCGTCCCCAGCCCTCCCAGGAGAACCGCGATGCCCCGAGTGGGACTGACCCCCGAGCAGGTCGTCGGCCACGCCCTCGCCCTCATCGACGACCAGGGCCCCGAGGCCCTCACGCTGGCCGCCGTCGCCGCCCGGGCCGGGGTCGCCGGCCCTTCGCTGTACAAGCACGTCAGCGGCGGTCTGGCCGAGCTGCGCCGGCTGATCGCCGTCCGGGTGACCGGGGAGCTGGCCGACCGGCTCGCCGAGGCGGCGCTGGGCCGGAGCGGGGACGCCGCGGTCGCCGCCGTCCTGCGCGCGTACCACGCGTACGCCACCGAGCACCCGCACCGGTACGCCGCGCTGCCGCAGGCCCCGCAGCCGGACGAGGACCTGGCCGCGGCCGCGGCCCGGCTGGTCGGGGTGATCGTCGCGGTGCTCCGGGAGTACGGGCTGGAGGGTTCCGAGGCGATCCACGCCGCGCGCACCTTCCGCGCGGCGGCCCACGGCTTCGCCGCGCTGTCGACCGGCGGCGCCTTCCGGCTCGCCGAGGACCTCACGACGACCCAGGACCGCCTGATCACCGTGCTGACCGCCGGTCTGCGCGACTGGCCCCGGTCCTGAGCGCGGCCGCCGTACGGCGGCAAGCGGCAGGCGGCACAGCACGGCAGCACAGCACGGCGGCAGGGAACGCCGAAGGGCCCGGAGCGGGATGCTCCGGGCCCTTCGCTCTGGTGTGGGGCTAACAGGACTTGAACCTGTGGCCTCTTCCTTATCAGGGAAGCGCTCTAACCGTCTGAGCTATAGCCCCGTACCGTCCGACCCCGCCTCACGGCGGCACGTCGTACGGAGAAGGGTACCGGACCCGCGGGGGGTGTCCGCACACCGGGAGAACAGGTGCCACGGGGCCTGCCGTTCTGCCCACCCACCACAGGCTTAAGAAATAAGGTATTAAGAATTAACTGCCCCATAAGGAACCGGAGAGGCCGGGAATCCCGTGGACCCGCGCAGCAGCCCCACCGCGCGCAGCGCCATGCGCTGCGTCCGCCTACTGCTCGGCTGCACCAGCGCCGCCGACCTGCTCTCCACCGTGCTCGCCGAGGGGCCGGGATGGATCACCGGCGAGGGCTCGGCGCTCTACCTGCTGGACCCCGCCGGAACGCTCCGGCTCACCGCCTCGCACGGTCTGCCCGACTGGGCCCACGAACGCTACAGCGTGGTCGACCCGGCCAGTGACCTGCCCGCCGCGATGGCGCTCAAGCTGCGCCGTCCCTACCTGCTGAGCCCCGAACGCACCAGCGTCGACTACCCGAACCGCAACGCCGGGATGGGCACCGGCATGGTCGCCATCGTCACCCTGCCGCTGCTCGTCGACGAGCGGCCGATCGGCGTCCTGGCCCTCGCGCTCGCCCACCGGGGGACCGTCCCGCGGCGCGACCTCGACGTGCTGGAGACCCTCGCGGACGCCTGCGCGCACCGGCTCGCCCACCTGCTGGAGCACGCCCGGACGGATGCCCGCCCGGCCCCGGCCAGGCCCCCCGGAGCGCCCGGCACCCCGGCGAACGGGGTGCGCCCCGGACCGGGGCCCGGCGGCGACCCGGCCTCCGGGACGGCGCACCCGCTGCTCTCGCTCGCCGTCCGGGCCGCCGGGCACGGCGCCTTCGAGCGCGACCTGGTCACCGGCGAGACCTACTGGGACGCCCAGGCGCTGCGGCTGGTCGGCCGGCCCGCGCCGGAGGACGGCGGTCCGGCGCCCGCTCCCGACCTCGACCTCGTCGTCCACCCCGAGGACCTGCCGGACGTCCAGGCCGCGCTCGCCGAGGCGCTCGCCACCGGCGGGCCGTACCGGATCCGCTACCGGGTGCCGCGCCGGGCGGGCGGGGTGACCCGGATCGAGGAGACCGGCGAGGTCATGCTGGACGTGCACCGCCGGCCGGTCCGGATCTCCGGGCTGATCGCCGACCTCGACCACGGGCGCGCCCCCGACGAACGTCCCCGCGGGGAGCGGTCCGCCCGGCACGCCGCCGGGGTGGGCGGTGAGCGGGCCTCCTCGGCCGCGGCCCGGTCGGCGCTGCTGCTGGCGCTCACCCGGGCGCTGTCCCGGGCGGTCACCGTCCGGGACGTCACCACCACCGTCACGGACGTCGCCCGGCCCGCCTTCGGGGCGGCGAGCATCGTCCTGGACCTGGTCGACGAGGGCCGGCTGCTGCCCGTCTCGCACACCGTCTACGGCGGGCCCCGGCGCACCGAGCTGACCCGGCTGGCCGACCTCTCGGAGGGCGTGATGCAGCGCGCCCTGGCCCGCTCGGCCCCGCTGTTCAGCGAGCCGGCCAGACGCGTGCGGGTGCGCGGCCGGGGACGGCCGGCGGGCACCGGGACGATCTGCGGGACCGGCGGCGGCGCGGGCGAGGACGGCGGCGGGCGGACGAACGGTGCCAGCAGCCGGCTCACCCCGGCCGCCTGGGCGGTGCTGCCGCTGGTCGCCTCCGGGCGGCAGGTCGGCTCCTGCCTGATCACCTTCGCCACCGAGCGGGTCTTCAGCCGCGACGACCGCACCCTCTACTCCGCCTTCGCCGGGATCCTCGCCCAGTCCCTGGAACGGGCCCGCCTCTACGACACCCACCACCACCGGGCCACCGAGCTGCAGCGCGCGATGCTGCCGCGCACCCTGCCCCGGCTGCCCGGGATCGCCAGCGCCGCCCGCTACCTGCCGAGCACCGAGGGCATGCAGATCGGCGGCGACTGGTACGACCTGCTGCGGCTGCCGGACGGCCGGATCGGTCTGGTGATCGGCGACGTCCAGGGCCACAACGCGGAGGCCACCGCGGTGATGGGCCAGTTGCGCAGCGGCCTGCGCGCGTACGCGACCGACGGGCACGACCCGGCCGCCACGCTGGCCCGGACCAGCCGGCTGCTCGCCGAACTGGACACCGAGCTGTTCGCCACCTGCCTCTACCTCACCCTCGATCCGGCCGACGGCACGCTGCGGGCCGCCCGGGCGGGGCACCCGGCGCCGGTGCGGGTCACCGAGGACGCCCGGGCGGTGGAGCTGGACCTGCCCGGCGGTCCGCCGCTGGGGGTCGCCCCGGACCGGCCGTACCCGCTGGCGGTGGAGCACCTGTCGCCGGGCGAGACGCTGCTCGTCTACACCGACGGCCTGGTGGAGGACCGCGAGGAGGACTACGACGAGTCCGTGCAGCGGATGCTCGGCGGGCTGGAACTGTGGGCGCGCAACGCCGGTCCGGTCCGGGTCGAGCCCGGTCCGGCCCTGGAACGGCTGGCCGATCTGCTCACCCTCAACGTGACCGAACGGCGTTCGCGTCCGGACGATGTCGCGTTACTGCTGTTGCACCGGTTGTCGGCTGTGCACCAGAGGGGCTGACGGGACACCGGTCGGGGGTCCACGCACCGTCCGATCGGGCCCGAAGCAATTTGGATTGGCACGGTATTGACAGGATATCGACGAGATCCGGTCACTTGGCGGGATCCGTTCACACCTTCGTAGGATCATCACCCTAGAATTCGCGGCGTGACGATGACTCAGTGGTGCGCAACGGCAACAGGTGTGCTCGCCGCCCTCGCCCTCGTGGCCGCCGCCCGCTACCGCGCGGTCTCCGCCACCCAGCGCCGCCGGGTCGTCAAGCAGCAGCGCGAGATCACCCGGCTCAGGGAGCAGCTCGACGCCGAACTCGCCCGCCGCGGCGCCGAACTGGCCGCCGTCCAGCAGGAGCAGGAGCTCAACGCCTCCACCCAGCGCGCCTTCCTCAGCGTGGCCCGCAGGATCCTGGTGATGGCGCACGACCAGCAGGCCCTGCTGGACGAGATGGAGCGCACCCACGACGACCCGGCCCTGCTGGAGGGCCTGCTCAAGGCCGACCACGCCGCCGCCCAACAGGCCCGCCTCGCCCAGACCCTGGCCGTGCTCTGCGGCGCCCGGGCCGGACGCCACTGGCCCGAGCCGGTCTCGCTGGAGGACGTGGTGCGCGGCGCCCAGTCCCGCATCCTGCCCTTCCAGCGGGTGATGATCCGCAGCCGGATCGAGACCGCCGTGGTCGGCGCGGCCGCCGAGGCGCTGATCCACGCCGTGGCCGAACTGCTGGACAACGCCACCCGCTACTCCCCGCCCAGCACCCAGGTGTTCGTGGCGCTGATGCCCGTGCACAACGGCGCCGTCATCGAGATCGACGACGGCGGTGTCGGCATGCCCGAGCAGGCCGTGGCCAAGGCCTCCGCCGCCCTGGCCGGCGGCTCCACCCTGGAGCTGTCCCGACTCGGCGAGGTCCCGCAGCTCGGCCTGGCGGCGGTCGGCCGGCTCGCCGACCAGTACGGGTTCCGGGTCACCCTCGGCTCCGCGCCCTCGCCGTACGGCGGGGTACGGGTCGTGGTGCTGCTGCCGAACGCACTGCTCACCGACCCGCTGCCGCCGACCGTGCCGGGACTCGGCCTGGACGACGCGGTGTTCGGGAGCGGCCCGCGCCGCGACATCCCGCCGGCCGCGCCGCACCGCCCGGCGCGGCCCGGACGGGCCGGCGCCCCCGGACAGGGCGTCCAGGGCCCGGGCGGAACCCACGACCCGGCGCCGTACTCCCCCGCGCCCTACGGGTCGATGCCCTACGACGCGGTCCCGCAGGACGCGATGCCCCACGGCGCGGTGCCGTACGACTCGGCCCCGTACGACGCCCCGGCACCGTACGACCCGACGCCCCACGGCCAGGCGCCCCACGACCCGGCGCCCTACGACCCGGCGACGGCCTCCGGGTACCCGCCCGCGTACCCGCCGGTCACCGGCTACCCGCCCGCCGGCGGCCGCGCCGCCCCGGCCGGCCCGCCGCCCGCCGCGACGCCTCCCGCGCCGCCGGCCGACGCCGCCCCGCCGCCGCTGCCCCGCCGGAGCCACCGCCGCGGCCGCGCCGCCGGCCGGCCCGCCGCGAACGCCGGCACCCCGCCGCCCGCCCCGCCCTACCGGTCGGCCCGGCAGGCGCAGGCGTTCATGACCATGTTCCAGGCCGGCACCGCCAGCGGCCGTTCGGCCGCCCGGGCCAACTCCCCCGCCCCGCAGGCGTACGCCGGCCCCGCCGCGCCGCAGGACCCGGCCACCCGTCCGGATCCCGCGGCGTACCCGGACCCGAAGGCCCACCCGGGCCCGGACGCGTACCAGGCCCACCCCCGGGGCCGGTACGACGAGAACCGGTTCCCCTCCCCGGGCCACTCCCCGGCCCCGCACGACCCTTCCCTTCCCGCTTCCCCCCAGCTTCCCCAGCGCTCCGGAGAGTTCCATGACCACCACCCCTGACCTCGGCTGGCTGCTCGCCGACATCATCAACGTCCCCGAGGTCCAGCACGCCGTCGTGGTGTCCAACGACGGCCTGGAGATCGGACGCAGCGAGGGCATCGTGCGGGAGGACGCCGAACGGCTCGCCGCCGCCTGCTCCGGCCTGCAGTCGCTGGCCCGGGGCGTCGCCCAGGGCTTCGGCGGTCACGGCAGCGCCACCCGGCAGATCATCATCGAGTACGGCGGCGGCTACCTCTTCGTCGTCGCCGCCGGAGCCGGCGCCCACCTGGCCGTGGTGACCGGCGAGGGCGTCGACGCCGGCCTGGTCGCCTACCAGATGCAGGTCCTCGTCGAGCGGATCGGCACCCACCTCACGAGCCCGCCGCGCGCAGACCTCGCGGCGGGGGGCCACCGGTGAGCGGCGGTCCGGTCCGCCCCTACGTCATCACCGGTGGCCGCAGCCGGTCCACCCGCGCCGAGCTGGCCGTCGAGAGCCTGGTCAGCGCCCTGCCGGACCGGCCCGCACTGCCCGACGACGCCCTGCTCAACCGCGAGCACCAGCGGATCCTGGACCTCTGCCGCAGCCTGCTGTCGATCGCCGAGGTGGCCGCCCACCTCGGGCTGCCGCTCGGCGTCGTCAAGGTGCTGGTCGGCGACCTCTGGGACCTCGGCGCCGTCCAGGTCCTCCCGCCCGTCCCGCAGGCCGAGCGCCTGCCCACCACTCTTCTGGAAGAGGTGCTCGTTGGCCTCCGCCAACTCCGCTGACCCGATCGCCGGGCCGGTCCCCGGAACGATTCCCGGCGCGGTCCCCGACCCGGTGTCCGGCCCGCCCGCCGAACCCCAGTACCTGCCGCCGTCCGTCCAGGGCGCGGTGAAGATCCTCGTCACCGGCCCGTTCGGGGTCGGCAAGACCACGCTGGTCGGCTCGCTCAGCGAGATCACCCCGCTGCGCACCGAGGAGACCATGACCGCCGCCAGCGCCGGCGTCGACGACCTCACCGGGCGCGGCGGCAAGACCACCACCACGGTGGCGCTGGACTTCGGCCGGATCACGCTCAACCCGCGGCTCGCGCTGTACCTGTTCGGCACGCCCGGCCAGCAGCGGTTCTGGCCGCTCTGGGACGACCTGTCGCGCGGGGCGCTCGGCGCGATCGCCATGGTCGACCTGCGCCGCCCGGACGAGAGCTTCGACGTGCTCGGCCGGCTGGAGGAGCAGCAGATCCCGTTCGCGGTCGCCGTCAACACCTTCCCGGACACGCCCACGTACCCGGAGGAGGAGCTGCGCTCGGCGCTGGACCTGCTGCCCGAGGCCCCGATCCTGTACGCCGACGCCCGGGACCGGCGGGCCTCGTACGACCTGCTGATCGACTTCGTCGACCACCTGCACCGCACCTCCGTCCTGGAGCTGCAGCGATGAACGTTCCCGAGCCCGGTGCGCCCGGTGCGCCGGGGGCCGCCGTGCCGCCGCCCGGCTGCCCCGCGCACGCGGGCGGCGGGGCCCACGGCGGTGCGGCCCACGCCGGGACCGCCCACGCCGGGACGGTGCCCGGCGGGCTGCCCGTCGGCGTGCCGCTCACCCCGCTGTACGGGGCCGCCGTCGCCGACGACCCGCACGGCCTGTACGCCCGGCTGCGCGCCCGGTACGGCCCGGTGGCACCGATCGAGCTGGAGCCCGGCGTCGAGGCCTGGCTCGTCCTCGGCTACCCCGAACTGCTCGAACTCACCCGCAACGAGGCGCTGTTCTCCAAGGACTCGCGCCGCTGGCGGGTGCCCGCCGAAGGCCGGCTGGCCGCCGACTCGCGGCTCCAGCCGATGACCTCCTGGCGCCCCACCCTGCTCAACCTGGACGGCGCCGAGCACCAGCGGCTGCGCGCCGCCGTCGCCGACACGCTCGCCCGGATCGACCACCGGCAGCTGCGCGAGACCACCGAGGCCGCCGCCGACGCACTGATCGACAGCTGGGGCCCGGACGGCACCGCCGACCTGGTCACCCAGTACGCGCGCCGGCTGCCGCTGCTGGTCTTCACCCAGCTGCTCGGCCTGCCCGCCGACGCCGGCACCCACCTCATCCGGCTGATCAGCCACATCGCCGACAGCGGGGCCGAATCGGTGCGCGCCAACCAGGAGTTCCAGACGCTCCTGGTCGACCTGGTGCGGCAGCGCCGGGCCACGCCCGGCGCGGACCTCACCTCCTGGCTGCTGGCCCACCCGGCCGCGCTGACCGACGAGGAGGCGGTGCACCACCTGGTGGTGATGATGGTCGCCGGGAACGAGACCACCATCTGCTGGACCGGCAACACGCTGCGGCTGCTGCTCACCGACCGCCGCTTCCGGGCCACCCTCACCGGCGGCCGGCTGACCGTCGCCGACGCGCTGGAGGAGGTGCTGTGGCGCGACCCGCCGACGCAGAACTTCCCCGGCCGCTGGGCCACCGGCGACACCATCCTCGGCGGCCAGTACATCGCCCGGGGCGACATGCTCGTCCTCGGCCTGGCCGCGGCCAACGCCGACCCGGCCGCCCAGGGCCCCGGCACGCCCGGGCACACCGCGTTCGGCGGCAACCGAGCGCACCTCGCGTGGGGCGCGGGCAAACACGTCTGCCCGGCCCAGCAGCCGGCCCGGATCATCGTCGAGACCGCCGTCGAGACCCTGCTGCACCGCCTGCCGGACCTCCAACTGGCCGTGCCCCCGAACGAGCTGGCCTGGCGGCCGTCCCCGTGGTCGCGCGCCCTGGCCAGCCTGCCGGTGCTCTACAGCGCCTTCACCCCGCCCCGCCCGCCAGCCCCCGAGAGGCCCTCCGCATGGACACCGCCGCAGGTACCGCAGCCGACGCCGGCACCGGCAGACCCGACCGGGCGACCGGAACCGGCGGGGACGGGAGCGCTCCCGTCCGGCTCGACGCCTTCGGACGCGACCAGCACGGGGAGAACGCCCGGCTCCGGGAAGCCGGGCCGGCGGTCCTGGTGGAGCTCCCTGGCGGGGTGGTGGTCTGGGCAGTGACCCACCACGACACCCTGCAAGGGCTGCTCGCCGACCCGCGCGTCGGCAAGGACCCGCGGCTGTGGACGACGTTCCGGGAGGGCCGGCTGCCCGAGGGCTGGCCGCTGATCACCTTCGTCACCGTCCCCGGCATGATCACCGCCGACGGGGAGGACCACCGGCGGCTGCGCGCGCTGGTCACCCAGGCGTTCACCCCGCGCCGGGTCGCCGCCCTGCGGCCCGCGATCGAGGCCCGGGCCACCGCCCTGCTCGACCGGACGGCGGAGCTGGAGGGCCCGTTCGACCTGCGCGAGCACTTCGCCTACCCGCTGCCGATGCAGGTGATCGGCGAGCTGCTCGGCCTGCCGCCCAGGCAGCAGGACGAGCTGCACGAGCTCTCCGACACCCTGGTCTCCAGCTCCGCCACGCCCGAGAGCGCCGTCGCCGCGCAGCGCTCGCTGTTCGCGCTGCTCGCCTCGGTGGTGGCCGCCAAGCGGGCCGAGCCCGGCGACGACCTCACCACCGACCTGATCGCCGCCCGCAGCGACGACGACCGGCTCGGCGAGGCCGAGCTGGTCGGCACGCTGCTGCTGATGCTGGTGGCCGGTCACGAGACCACGCTCAACCTGATCACCAACGCCGTCCGCGCCCTGCTCGCCCACCCGGACCAGCTGCGGCTGGTGCTGGACGGGACGGTGCCGTGGTCGGCGGCGGTCGAGGAGACGCTGCGCCACGACTCGCCGGTCGGCCAGTTCCCGCTGCGCTACGCCGCCGAGGACATCCCGGTCGGCGACGTGGTGATCCGCCGGGGCGAGGCGCTGCTCGCCTCGTACGCGGCCGCCGGGCGGGACGGCACCCACTACCCGGACGCGGACCGCTTCGACATCACCCGGCAGCCCAACCGGCACCTGTCCTTCGGGCACGGCCCGCACTTCTGCCTGGGCTCCGGACTGGCCCGGCTGGAGGCGGAGACGGCGCTGCGGCTGCTGTTCGAGCGCTACCCCGCGCTGGCGCTCGCGGACGGGCCGGCGCCGGAGCCGATCGGGTCGTTCGTCAGCAACAGCGTGCGGACGCTCCCGGTGACGGTCACCGGGTGAAGCGCTGCGGGTGACGGACTCCGGGTGACGGACCGGGGATTGCTGTGACCGAGGGCGGCCGGGGTCGTTGGGGGGTTCATGAAGAAACTCGCCACCCTGGCCGCCCTCACCATGGCCGGTCTCGCCGCCGCCGTGCCGGCCGCGTCCGCCGCCACCTCCACCGCCGCCTCGCCGGACGCGCTCGGCGGCCTGTCCAACGGGCTCACCCTCTCCCCCGCCGACCTCGTCATCCACGAGGCCAAGAGCCTGCCGCTGGTCGGCAAGGCCGCGAGCGAGGTCGAGGCGATCGGCACCGACCAGATGTCCCACCCGGGCCTCAGCGGCCAGATCGGGCACGGCCTGTGACCGGCGCGCGGTGGGCCGGCGCGCTCTCCCTGGCCGCGCTGGCGCTGGCCGCCGCTCCGGCGCCCGCGTCCGCGTTCACCGGGGGCGGCCCGACGGCCCCCGCGCCCGCCCCCGGCTTCGGCGCGGCGGCCACCTGCCTCCAGGAGGTGGCGGTCGTCCCGGCGCTCGGCAGCCACGCCGCCGGCCCCTCGGCCTGCGCCCACGGCTCCCTGCTCGACCACGCCGTCGGCACGGTCGGGTCGCTCACGGCCTGACGTACAGGCCCTGCAGCTCCGGGTAGGTGAGCCCGCCGTCGAGCGCGGTGTACGTGCCCCGCGCGTGCACCTCCTCGGCGGCGCGGCGCACCGCCGCGTACGCCGCCTTCGCCGGGCCCGGCCCCAGGCTGACCCGGGCCACCCCCAGCGCCGCCAGCTCCGGCACGGACGGCGAGCCCGGCCCGGCCAGCACGTTGAGCGGTGCCGGAACGGCCTCCACCAGGGCGGCGATCACCGCCGGATCGGCCACGCCCGGCACGAACACGCCGTCCGCGCCCGCCTCGACGTAGGCCCGCAGCCGGGTGACCGCCTCGTCCAGCCGGCCCTCCGGCTCGCCGACCTGCCGCAGGAAGACGTCGGTGCGGCCGTTGACGAACAGCGGCACCCCGGCCGCCCCGGCCGCCTCCCGGGCCGCCGCGATCCGTCCGGCCGCCTCGGCGAGCGGCCGGACGCCCACCCCCTCGGCGGCCGGCAGGCCGTCCTCCAGGTTGACGCCCGCCGCCCCGGTGGCGAGCAGCGCGGTGATCGTCCCGCCGACGCCCTCGGCGGTGCCGGCGAACCCGCCTTCCAGGTCGGCGCTGACCGGCAGCGGCCCGGCGGCCCGGACGATCAGCGCGGTCTGCGCCAGCACCGCGTCCCGGTCGGCGGCCTCGCCGTCCGCGCTGCCGAGCGCCCAGCTGACGCCCGCGCTGGCCGTGGCCAGCGCCCGGGCGCCGGTGGCCGCGACCACCCGGGCGCTCAGCGCGTCCCAGACGTTGGCGAGCACCAGCGGCTCGCCGGGGCGGTGGAGCTCCCGCAGGACGCGCGCCTTCTCCCGCTGTTCCGTCGACACGGCCGCCGCCCTACTTCGCGGCCGGGCTGAGGCGGGAGGTGACGCCGATCCGGTTCCACGCGTTGATGGTGACGATCAGCGCGATCAGCTGCGCCAGCTCGGCCGGCGCGAAGTGCGCGGCGGCCTCGTCGTAGACGGCGTCCGGCACGTGGCCCTCGGTGAGCAGGGTGACCGACTCGGTCAGCGCGAGGGCGGCGCGCTCCCTGGCGGTGAACCAGGGCGTCTCGCGCCAGGCCGGGAGGGAGAGCAGGCGGTGGTTCTGCTCACCGGCCTTCAGCCCGTCGGTGGCGTGCATGTCGATGCAGAACGCGCAGCCGTTGATCATCGAGGCGTGCACCTTGACCAGTTCCGCGAGGACCGGGTCCACGCCCTGGCGGGAGGCGCGCTCCAGCGCGGACATCGCCCGGTAGAAGTCCGGCGCGAGGTCGGGCAGCGAGATCCGCTGGGCGGGGGCGGGCACGGGGGCGCCGGTGGCGGCCGGGGCGGTCGCGCCGGCGGTGTCGTCGTTCGTGGTCGTCATGACCGCCAGCCTAGGGACCCGGCGGTCCGGTGCGGGGGTACGTTCGGGCACGGGGACCGTGGGCCACTTCGGGCGGGGCGGCGCTCCGCCGCCCGGTCCGCCCCCCCGGTCCGCCCCCGGCGGGGGCCCGGTGCCCTCCCGGTGGGCGAACAGGCGTGCGAGGATCGCGGGAGGGACGGTTCGGCCGGGGTCAGGGGGACGGGACGTGTGTACGGCCTTCGTGAGCGTGGAGCCGGCGGCGGCGGTGCCGGTACTGCTGCTGTCGGTGCGGGACGAGTACGCCGGACGGCGGTGGGCGCCGCCCGGGCACCACTGGCCCGCGCAGCCGTCGGCCGTCGGCGGGCTGGACCTGGTCGCGGGCGGCACCTGGCTGGCGGTGGAACCGAGCGGCGCGGGGAGCGGCCCGGTCGCGGCCTGCCTGCTGAACGGCTTCGGCACCCCGGCTCCGCAGGAGGGGCGCCTCTCCCGCGGCGGGCTGCCGCTGTTCGCCGCCCGGGGCGGGCGGCTCGACGGCCTGGACCTCGACCGGTACGACCCGTTCCACCTGGTGGCCGCCGGCCCGGCCGGCGCGCGGGTGCTCAGCTGGGGCGGCCCCGGCAGCCGGCTCGCCGAACTCGACCTGCCGACCGGCCTGAGCGTCGTCCTCAACGACGGGCCGGAGGGGGCGGCCGAGAACCGCACCGCCTCCGAACGGATCCGCGCCCTGATGGCCGCCCGCGCCGCCCGCTTCCGCGCCCGCTTCGAGGCCGTGCCCCGGCCGGATCCCCGTCCCGGCGCCGGGACGGCCGAGCAGGCGTGGGGCGGCTGGCTGCCCGTCGTCGCCGGCGACGGGCTGGCGCTGGACGACCCGGCCGCCCTGGTCCAGCGGCGCGAGTTCGGGGACGGGCGGATCTGGGGCTCGTCCTCGATCTCGCTGCTCGCCCTCGGCGGCGGCGACCCGGGCGCCGGGGACGTCCGCTACGACTTCGCCGCGGCCCCGGTGGCGGCCGGCCCCGGCGGGGCCTGGCAGCGGGTGGCGCTGTGGCCCCCGGCCCGGGAGGCGCCCACCGGGCCTGCCGGTCGGGCGCGTTCACGGAGCTAGTAGTGCTTTGTTAGGAGGCTTGTCACGTCGTGTGGTCGGTAGTTCTCTGTTGGTATGAGGGCTGGGGAGCTTGCGTTGTGGCGGGGGCGGTTGGAGGAGTTCGCGGCGGAGGTGTTCGCGCCCTTGGCCCGGCGTGATCAGCGGGCCAAGGGCGGGCTGTATCTGCGGGGGCTGCTGCTGGAGGGCCGGCGCAAGTCGATGCAGCCGATGGCCGAACGCCTCGGGGTCGACCACCAGCGGTTGCAGCAGTTCATGACGTCCTCGACCTGGCCGGTCGAGGACGTCCGGGCCCGTCTGGCGCGGCGAGCGGTGCGGGCGGTGCGGCCCGAGGTGTGGGCGGTGGACGACACCGGTTTCCCCAAGGACGGCAAGGCCTCGCCCGGGGTCGCGCGGCAGTACTCGGGCACGCTGGGCAAGGTCGGCAACTGCCAGATCGGTGTCAGTGTCCACGCTCTGTCCGGCACCGCTTCCTGCCCGCTGTCCTGGCGCCTGTTCCTGCCCGGGTCCTGGGACGGGCCCGAGGCCGCCGCACGCAGGGAGGCCTGCCGGATCCCCGACGGCGAGCACCACCGGCCGAAATGGCAGCCGGCCCTGGACATGCCCGACGAACTCGCCGCCACCGGGCTGCGGCCCGCCGTGCTGGTCGCGGACACCGCCTACGGCGCGAACGCGGACTTCCGCCACGGCCTGGAGGACCGGCACCTGGCCTACGTGCTGCAGGCCAAGGGCGAGATGACCGCCCACCGGGAGGACGCCGAACCGCACCGGCCGCTCTACGGCGGCCTGGGGCCGCGGCCACTCGCCCGCTACCGAACCCGCCCGCTTCCGCTGCGCGAGCACGTGCTGGCCGCCGGCCGTGGGGCCGGGCGGAGCGTGACCTGGCGCAAGGGCTCCAGAGCCGCGATGAGCGCGCACTTCGTCCTCCTGCGCGTCCGGCTCGCCGGACGCCGACCCAAACCGGCCGCCGACGGCACGATCCCCCTCACCTGGCTGATCGCCCAGTGGCCCGAGGGCGAGGCCGAGCCGGTCAAGTACTGGATCTCGAACCTCCCCGACGACATCCCAGCCAGGGACCTCGTCCGACTCGCGAAGTCACGATGGCGGATCGAGCACGACTACCGCGAGCTGAAGACCCGCCTCGGGCTGGACCACTTCGAGGGCCGCTCCTGGACCGGCTGGCACCGCCACGTCACCCTCGTCAGCGCCGCCCACCTGTTCCTCACCGAACAGCGCACCCTCCCAAAAGCCCTGTCCAGGGCCTGACCTCCGGCCAGGCCCTGGACCTCCTCCAACACCTCGTCGCCACCTGGACCGGCCACTGCCCCACCTGCCGACAACCCGCCCCATGGCAGCCCTACGACACCACCTAACAAAGCACTACTAGGGCCGCGCCAGGAGGCCCCGGTCGAGGGCGGTGACGACGGCGTGGGTGCGGTCCCCGACGTCGAGCTTGGCGAAGATCCGCAGCAGGTGGGTCTTCACCGTGGCCTCCGTGATGACGAGGCGGCGGCCGATCTCCGCGTTGGACAGGCCGTCGGCCACCGCGGTCAGCACCTCGGTCTCCCGGGCGGTCAGGGCGACGGGGGCCGGCCGGCGCAGGCGGGCGACCAGGCGTGCGGCGACCCGCGGGGCCAGGACCGTCTCGCCCCTGGCGGCGGAGTGGATGGCGTCGACGAGCTGGTCACGGGTGGCGTCCTTGAGCAGGTAGCCGATGGCCCCGGCCTCGACGGCGCGCTCGATCTCCTCGTCGGTGTCGTAGGTGGTCAGGATCAGCACCCGGGTGGCGGAGCCCGCGGCGGTGATCGCGGCGGTGGCGCCCACGCCGTCGAGCACCGGCATCCGCAGGTCGAGCAGGGCCAGATCGGGCCGCAGGCGGGCGACCAGCTCGACGGCCGCGCGGCCGTCGCCGCCCTCGCCGACGATCTCGACGGTGGGCTCCGAGGACAGCAGCGCGACCAGCCCGGCGCGCATCACGGTGTGGTCGTCGGCCACGACGATCCGGACCCGCCCCGGTTCCGCCCGCACCCCGTTCACGCCCGGCCGTCCGTGGGAAGCGCGGCGAGCACCCGGGTGCCGTCGCCGACCGAGCTGGTCACCCTGAGCTCGCCGCCCAGTTCGGCCAGCCGTCGGCGCATGCCGTTCAGTCCGAAGCCGTCCGAGTCCGCCACCACGAACCCCTTCCCGTCGTCGGTGATCTCCAGTTCGACGCCGCCGGGCGCGGGCGCGAGGACGACCGCCACCTGGGAGGCCCCGGCGTGCCGGCGGATGTTGGCCAGGGACTCCTGGGTGCACCGCAGGAGCGCGATCCGGGTCGGCGGGTCGCAGGCGACCTCCGCCAGCTCCGCCGTGACGGGCAGTCCGGTGTCCTCGGTGAACCGGTCCAGGGTCCGGCGCAGGGTCGCCGCGATCGAGCCCGGGGCGAGCCCGCTCTGCGGGGCCGCCCCCACCAGCACCCGCGCCTCGGCGAGGTTCTCCCGGGCGGTCTGCTCGATCGAGAGCAGTTGCCGGGCGGTCCGTCCGGGATCGGCGGCGAGCCCGGACGCGGCCGCCTCCGCCAGCACGATGATGGAGGCGAAGCCCTGCGCGAGGGTGTCGTGGATCTCCCGGGCGAGCCGCTCGCGCTCCTCGGTGGCCCCCCGGAGCCGGTGCGCCTCGGCCAGCCGCAGCCGGGCGGCCTCCAGCTCGGTGCCCAGCCGCCGGGCGCGCTCGTCGCCCTGCTCGACGATCCGCACCACCCCGAGCCCGACCAGCACGCCCGCGGCCCAGCCGATGAGCGTGAAGACGACGTTGCCGGCCGCGAACTGCTGTGCCTCCCAGGCCTGGTGACGGAGGATTCCGGCCACGGTGGCCGCCGCGGCGGCGGTGCCGGCGGCGATCGCGCGGCCCGGGCTCCCCGTCAGGAGCCAGAAGTGCGGCAGGGAGACGATGTACAGGGCCGCGCCGTCGCCGCGCACCAGCGCCAGCGCTCCCATCCCCAGGACGAGCGCCCCCAGGAAGACGTGCGGCGGGAGTGGCGGACGGGCCGGGCGCTCCGACACGGCCGCCCGGCAGAGCGCGAGGGCGGCCGCCAGCCCGATCGACCAGAACGTGGTGGCACCGGGGTCGCCGAGCACGGAGACGACCGGCGGGGCGATCCCCAGGACGATCCACGCGACCTCGTACCAGCGGCGGAGCGACCGTAACCGGAACGGGTCGTCGGGCTGCGGGCGTCGGCTCATGCCGGTCAGCCTAGGGCGTGGGCCGGGCCGGACCCCGGGCCCGGGTTCGGGCTCCGGCCCGGGTCCTCACCCGGGTTCGGGCCAGGGTTCGGGCCCGGGTTCGGGCGGGACGGCCACCAGGCCCGGTCGCCGAGCAGCAGCAGGACCGAGGGCAGCAGCATCAGCCGGACGACCACGGCGTCCAGCAGCACGGCCGCGGCCAGGCAGAAGCCCATCTGCTTCATCTCGGTGAGGTGCAGGGCGACGAAGGCGCCGAACACCGTCACCATCACGACCGCCGCACTGGTGACCACCCGGGCCGACCGGCCGATCCCGGTCAGCACCGCCTCCCGGGCCGGCATCCCGTCGCGCACGGCCTCCTGGATCCGGCTGACCACGAACACCTGGTAGTCCATCGACAGGCCGAAGAGGATCACGAAGAGGAACAGCGGCACCCGGGAGGCGATCGCGCCGAGCGAGTCGAAGCCGAGCAGCCCCTCGGCCCAGGTCCCCTGGAAGACCACCACCAGCAGGCCGAGCGAGGCCCCGGCGGACAGCAGGTTGAGGACGACGCCGATCAGCCCCAGCGCCGGCGAGCGGAAGGCCCAGAGGGTCATCAGGAAGGTCGCCAGCAGCAGCAGCCCGACGACCAGCGGCAGCGTCCGCCGCTCGTGCGCCACGTAGTCGCGCCCCCGGGCCACGTCGCCGCTCACCGCGCTCTCGGCCCCGGCCACCGGCCCCAGGGCGGCGGGGAGATGGACGTGCCGGAGGCGGTCGAGGGAGGCGATCGCCCCGGTGGACGAGGCGGGGAACGGAACGGACAGTTCGAGCACGCCGGTCCGGCCGTCGGCGGACGTGCGCAGCACCGGCTCGGTGTCCGTGGCGAACAGGGCGTCGGCCCGGGCCCGCCGGCCGAGATCGGCCAGCGCCTGCCGCACCTGCCCGGACCGGCCGGCGTCGGCGCGGACGACGACCTCGTGCCGGGTCAGGAGCCCGGGGAAGGCCGCGGTGAGCCGGTCGTGGACCTGCATCGCGGGGATGTCGCGGGAGAAGGTGTCCTTGCCCGGGTCGACGAGCCTCAGCCCGAGCGCGGGCGCCGCCAGGCCGAGCATCAGCAGGCCCGAGAGGGCCAGGGTGAGCGCGGGGCGCCGCCGGGCCGGCCGGAGCAGGGCACCGACCAGCCGGCCCGTCCCGGCCGCCGGGCGCCGGGCGGACCGGCGGGCCGCACGCCGCCCGGACGGCCGGCCCGCCCGGCGCTCCGCCCGCCGCTCGGCCCGGCGGCCGATCGTCACCAGCAGGGCGGGCAGGACGGTGAGCGAGCTGGCCACGGCGACCGCCACGACCAGGATCGTGCCGGTCGCCAGGGAGGAGAAGATGACGTCGGAGGCCACGTAGAGGGTCGCGGTGGAGACGATCACGGCCAGCCCGGAGACCACCACGGCCCGTCCCGCGGTGGCGGCAGCCAGCTCCACCAGGGCCTCCGGCCCGAGCCGCCCGCCGGCGCGCTCCCGCTCCTCGCGTTCGCGCTCCAGGTGGAAGAGGGTGTAGTCGACGCCCACCGCCAGGCCGATGAGCAGGATCATGTTGGTGCCGACCCCGGCGTCGGGGGCCAGGTGCGACGCCACCATCGACAGCCCGAGCGCGGCGGCGATCGAGGAGAGCGCCAGCAGCAGCGGCACACAGGCCGTCACCACCGAACCGAAGACCAGCAGCAGCGTCACCAGGGTCACCGGCAGGGTGATCCGCTCGGAGAGCGCGAGGTCCGCCCCGCGCTGCTCGTTGACTCCCTTGCTGATGGAGGGCGACCCGGTCTCCTCCACCACCAGCTCCGGGTGGGCCGCCCGCACCTCCGCGGTCCGGGCGAGGAGCGGGCCGACGTTCTTCCGCGCCGCCAGCTCCGGACCCCTGAGCACCACGGAGACGCGCAGGACCTCGCCGTCCTCCGAGCGGACGGGCGCCGCCACCTCGGCGACCTCGGGCAGGGCCCGCATCCGCTCGGTGATCTCCCGGGCCGCCGCGGCGGCGGCCTCCCCGGCCGGTCCTCCCGCGGCGGTGCGCAGGACGACGTGCTCCACGGGCCTGCGTTCCAGGCCGGCTCCGGCGGCGAGGGCCTCGGCCCGGCCGGCCTCGCCGACCCGGTAGTCCACGCCGGTGGCCTCGTTGGTGCCGACGGCGGCGCCGGCGGCGAGGCAGAGGACGACGAAGGCGAACCAGCCGGCGATGGCGGTCCGGGCGTGCCGGGCGCTCCAGCGGGCGATCCGCACGGGGAGTTGACTCATGCCCCCGATCCTTCGCGCCCGGCCCCTCCCGCCGGCACGCCCGCCGGACTGAACCCCGTGTCCACCGACCGGTGGACGCCCCGGCCGGCCCGGCCGCCCGTCAGTCCCGCGGCCGGCCGGTGCGGAAGACGGCGGTGACGAGCCGGTCCAGGGCCGCCGGGAACACCTGCGCCGGGTCGATCGGGGCGTCGCCCATGGTCAGCCCGGCGGTCAGCACGGTCCGGCCGTCGGGGGTGGCGATCATCAGCGCCCCGTAGCCGCCCGGGGCCCCGCCGTGGTGGTGGACGACGGTGCCGGCGCCCGTGCCGAGGTCCTGGACGAACAGTCCCAGTCCGTAGCCGAGCGGGCCGTGCGGCTCCAGCATCCCGGCCAGCAGCGGGGCCGGCAGGAGCCTGCCGCCCAGCAGCGCGGCGAAGAACGTCCCGAGGTCCCGGGTGGTCGAGACCATGTCCCCGGCGCCGGTCAGCAGGGAGGAGTTCTGGCGGCTGACGTCGACGACCCGCCAGGTGCCGTCGGCGTCCTGGTAGCGGCAGTAGCCGTGGGCGTGCGGGGCCGGGAGGTCGACCGAGCCGCCCGGCACCAGCGTGTCCCGCAGCCCGAGCGGGTCGAGGATCCGCCGCCGCATCTCCTCGGCCCAGGGGCGGCCGGTGAGGCTCTCGGCCAGCAGGACGGCCAGCGTGTAGTTGGTGTTGGAGTAGCTCTGGCCGGCGCCGGGTTCGAACCGCTGCGGCAGGGCGAGGGCGAACCGCACGAGCTCCTCCGGCCGGTAGTCGTGGAACCGGTTCTCCACCCACGCCCGGCCGGTAGCGGGGAGCCCCGGCACGAACACCCCGTCGGGGCCCGGGTCCCCGGTGTAACTGGCCAGGCCGCTGGTGTGCCGCAGCAGCATCCGCACGGTGATCCGCCCGTCCAGACCGAGTCCGGGCAGGTGGCCGGCCACCGGGGCGTCCAGCCCGGTCAGGCCGTCGGCGACCAGGTGCAGCACCAGGGCCGCGACGAAGGTCTTGGTGCTGCTGCCCACCCAGAACGTCCCGTCGGTCGGCGGCGGTCCGGGCTCGCCGAGGGCGCGTACCCCGGCGCTGCCGGTCCACTCGCCCCGGTCGTCGCGGACCCGGAGCTGCATCCCGGCGAAGCCGGCGTCGACGAACTCCCGGGCGGCCTGCTGCAGTTCCGGACGTGACTCGCTCATGGTGGTTCCTCTGTTCGGTGGGAGGGATTTCGGTGGGAAGGAGGGTGGCGGGGCGGGGGCCGGCAGGGTGGCGGGGCTCAGCGGCCGGCGGCGGTGATGTCGCCGTACGAGGTGGTCGCGCGGATCCGCAGACCGGCGGCGGCGCCCCCGCTGTTGCCGAGGGAGTTGCGGATCCGGCCGTGGCCGGTGCCGGCGTCGAGGACGGCGGAGACCCCGCGGGCGGCGCCGACCGTGATGTCGCCGGACCCGGTGCGCAGCACGACCTCGCCCGCGACGGCCTCGGCGATCCGGATGCCGCCCTTGGCGGTGGTGATCTCCGCCGGGCCGCCGAGCCGGCCGACGGTGATGTCACCGTCCTGGACGGCGAGGCGGGCACCGGCGGTCTCGTCGAGCTTGACCGTGCCCTGCGCGCCCTCGAAGGCGACGTCTCCGAGCCGTCCGACGCCGCGGAGTTCGGCGGCCGCCGCCTTCGCCTCGACGCGGGAGCCGGCGGGCAGTTGAACGGTCACCTCGACGGCCCCGGAGGCTCCGAGGATCCGGGGCCCCGACGGGACCCCGATCCGCAGGACGCCGTCGGCGAAGGCGACCCCGGTCTCCTCCGCCGCCCTGACGTCACGGGCCCGGGAGGCGTCGGCGGGACGGATCTCGACCGTGGTGTCGGCCCGGTCGGCGGCGATCAGCCGGATGTGCCCGGCGGGGACGTCGAGGACGACCGAGACGGCGGCGGGGGTGTCGAACCTCTGCATCGTGCGCTCCTGTGACTCGTTGTTTCCGATGAAGGAAACGCTACGTAGCATTCACGATTCAGGCAACACGCTTATTGCTCAACTTCCCTGTTTTTGCAGGTCATGAACGTCATTTCATTGCAACGATCTGAACGTCAATGCAACAATCCGATGATCACTCGTTGCAATGAATTGACGGTGAACGCTATGCTGGGAGCCGTCGGGCACGGACGGGGACGAAGGAGACGCGATGCCGGGAGGCAGGCTCACCCAGCAGGAACGCCGCCAGATCGCCGTCGGGCTGGCCGACGGCCTCGCCTACGCGGAGATCGCCCGGGGCATCGGCCGGCCGACCTCGACGGTCACCCGCGAGGTGATGCGCAACGGGGGCCCCACCGCCTACCGCGCCGACCTCGCCCACCGCGCGACCGAACGCCGCGCCCAGCGCCGCCCCCGGACCGCGCCCCGCGACCCGGAAACAGCCCCGCAGCCGCACGGGCGCGACCCCGGGGCGGTGCTGGCGTACGAGGAGGTGCTCACCACCGTCCTCGTCCACTCGGGCATGCCCAGGATGACGGCCCGGGTGCTGACCTGCCTCTTCACCAACGACGCGGGCAGCCTCACCGCCTCCGAGCTGGCCCTGCGACTCCAGGTCAGCCCGGCGTCCGTCTCCAAGGCGATCGCGTTCCTCGACGAACAGGGCCTGGTGCGCCGCGAACGCGACGAGCGCCGCCGCGAGCGCTACGTCGTCGACAACGACGTCTTCTACCAGTCGATGATGGCCAGCGCCCGCGGCACCGCCCACCTCGCCGAGACCGCCCGGCAGGGCGTCGGCGTCCTCGGCCCCGCCACCCCGGCCGGCGCGCGTCTCGAAAACATCGCCCGCTTCGTCGACTTCGTCTCCGAGGCCATCGTCCGCGCCGCCGAACAGGCCCGCGAGATCCTCCACTCCGGGCCCGGCCCCGCGGCGGGCCCGCCCTCCTGAGACCGTCGGCCCGTACGACACCCGGCGGACACCGCGGCTTGCGATGATCCCCCCATGGCTACTGAGGTGTGGGAAGACGAGGACGAGCTCTACTGCTTCCAGTCGACGCACGTGGACGCCGAGGGGGCGTGGGTCTTCGAACTGAGCGAGGCCCGCCGGGCACCGGCCTCCTGGTCGGGCTCGGCGAGCGAGGGGGTGGTGATGCCGGGCGTCGTGATGGTGACGGTCGTCGCCCACGATCCGGAGGAGGAGAAACCGCCCTACTTCCGCTTCGACCCGGGGCAGATCGTCCCGTTCGACGTGATGAAGCGCTTCGTGGACCGCGTCGCCGAGCTGATGACCAACGGCGCCGGCCCGGAGGGCGGCGGCCTCTCCGGCTCCTGAGCCCCGCACGGCACCCCACGACCGCCGGGGCCCGCCGGGGTCCGGCCCCGGCGGCCGGGCGGCCCCGGGAGGCGGAGGGGCCTCCCGGGGCGGTTCCGGAGGGGGGTCACTTCCGCCAGAAGAGGTGGTGGGTGACGCCGCTGGGGCTGGGGACCACGTCCAGGTGGAAGCGGTCGCGCAGGTCGTCGGGGGACTCCCAGAGGCGCAGGCCGGTGCCGAACTCCACCGGGGCCACCGCCACGTGCAGGGTGTCCACCAGGTCCGCGTCCAGGAACTCGCGGACGGTGGTGACGCCGCCGCCGAGGCGGACGTCCCTGCCCCGGGCCGCCTCCTTCGCGCGGGCGAGCACCGTGGCCGGGTCGGCGTCCACGAAGTGGAAGGTGGTGTCGGAGAGCGTGATCGACGGGCGCTCGTGGTGGGTCAGGACGAACACCGGGGTGCGGAACGGCGGCTCGTCGCCCCACCAGCCGCGCCACTCCTCGTCCTTCCACGGCCCGCGCTGGGGGCCGAACTTGTTGCGGCCCATGATCTCGGCGCCGATGTTGTGGGTGAAGTCCCGGGTGAAGTAGTCGTCGAGCCCCCGGCTGCCCCCGGCGTCGCCGCGCATCGGCCAGCTCGCCGTCGCGCCGGCCCAGGAGAACAGCCGTTCGGCGCCGTCGAGGCCGAAGGGCCGTTCGAGGCTCTGGTCCTCGCCGGCGGCGATGCCGTCGGCCGAGACGTTGAAGTTCTGGACTCTCAGCAGTTGGGTCACGGTCTTCCTCAGGTGCGGTCGGGATCGGCGCCCGCTTCGAGCCGGCGGGCCTGTTCGGTGAGGTGGCGGCGTTCCGGGGCGCTGGTGGCGCGGCGGGCGGCCTCGCGGTAGACGCCCCCGGCGGACGGGTCGCCGAGGAGTTCCAGCAGGTGGGCCCGGGTGGCGAAGAGGCGGTGGTGGCGGGCGAGGCGCCGGTCCGCTTCGAGCGGGGCCAGCGCGGCCAGACCGGCCTCCGGGCCGTCGGTCATCGCCAGCGCCACCGCCCGGTTGAGGGTGACGAATGGGTTCTCGCCGAACCCGGCCAGCACGTCGTAGAGCGCCAGGATCTGCGGCCAGTCCGTGGACTTCGCGTCCGGCGCCTCGTCGTGGACGGCCGCGATCGCCGCCTGCACCTGGTACGGCCCCACCCTGCCGCGCGGCAGGGTCCGGCTGATCAGTGCGACGCCCTCGTCGACGAGCGCGCTGTCCCAGCGCGAGCGGTCCTGGTCCGCCAGCGGGACCAGCTCCCCGGCCGGCCCCGTCCGCGCCGGGCGGCGGGCGTCCGTCAGCAGCATCAGGGCGAGCAGCCCGGCGGTCTCGGCGTCGTCCGGGGCGAGGCGCAGCAGCAGCCGGGCCAGCCGGATCGCCTCGGTGGAGAGCGCGGGCGCCGTGAGGGCGTCGCCGCCGCTCGACGCGTATCCCTCGTTGAAGATCAGGTAGAGCACCTGGCGGACCTCGGCGAGGCCCTCGGGGAGCCGCCGGGCGGGCAGTCCGGCCGTCCGCACGGTCTGCTTGGCCCGGCTGATCCGCTGCGCCATCGTGGACTCCGGCACCAGGAACGCCGCCGCGATCTGCGCCGTCGTCAGGCCGCCGACCGCCCGCAGGGTGAGCGCGATCCGGCTGGGCGCGGACAGGTCCGGGTGGCAGCAGAGGAACAGCAGCTGGAGGGAGTCGTCCCGGTCGGCGGGCGACGTGGCGTCCGGAGCCGGGCCGAGCAGCGCCGACTGCGGGGTGGCCAGGGCGAGGGCGTCCTCGCGGCGCCGGCGGGCGACCTCGCTGCGCACGGTGTCGGTCAGCCGGCGGCCGGCGACCGTCACCAGCCAGCCGCGCGGGTTCTGCGGCACCCCGTCGGCCGGCCACTGGGTGGCGGCGGCCAGCAGGGCCTCCTGCACGGCGTCCTCGCAGGCGTCGAACAGCCCCCGGCCGTACCGCCGGACCAGCGCCCCGAGGGCCTGCGGCGCGAGGTCGCGCAGCAGGCCCTCCAGGTCGGCCGGGCCGGCCGGCCACGACGGCTCCCGCCCGCTCACACGTCCGCCGCGTTCGCCGGGGACTCGTGCAGGACCGGCCACAGCTCCACCGGGTCGACGTCCGCGAACGGCATGTCGGCGGCGATCTCCTGGGCGCGCTCCAGGCTCTCGCAGTCGAGGAGGTAGAAGCTGGCGAGGTACTCCTTGGTCTCCAGGTACGGCCCGTCGGTGACCACCGGCAGCCCGTCGGCCCGCCGGACCAGCTGGGCGGCGGCGGCGTCGGCCAGGCCGTAGGCGCCGAGCAGCTCGCCGCTCTCGCGGTAGCGGGTGTTGAACGCCTCCTGCCGGGCGATCGCGGCCGGCCACTCCTCCGCCGGGAAGGCGTCCCACTTGGCCTGGTTGCCGTAGATCATCGCGAGGTACTTCATGTCGGGTGTCCCTCCCGTTCGGCCCGCCTCGTCCGGCGTGCTCCCACCCCTCGGTCGGAGCCGGGTACGCGGACTCGACATCCTTGACCGGGATTTTTTCGACATCCTTCCGCGCGGTGGGGAAGGCGCGCGGAACGGGGCGGCCCGACGGGTGAGCGGGGCCGGGGGCCGGGGCGGCCGGAAACGCCGGGGCGGCCGTCAACGGGGAGCGCTTGCAGCGCACTTGTGGCGCGTACGGGGTTCCGCCGGAGCGTGCACCTTTGGGATGGTCGACGGACAGCGGCGCGAAGGGGGCGGTGCATCCGTGGCGAGTCCCACCACCGAGGCGGCGGCGCCGACGGGCGTCCCGCCGCCGACGGTCCGCCGGATCACCGGCTTCGCCGCGCCCGTCGTGCTGAGCGAGGCGGTCGCCCTCGGCGCGCAGTTCGCCGTGGTGGCGATGCTGGGCGCGGCCGGCGGGCACGCCCTCTACCTGCGCTCCCTCTACACGCCCGTCGGCTTCCTGCTGGTCGCCCTCAACTCCGGCCTCTCGGTCGCGCTCCAGGTGGTGGCCGCGCGGGCCGCCGGTTGCGGGCGGCGCGGCGACCTGCCCGGGCACCTCGCCGCGGCCACCCGGATCGGGGCGCTCTGCTACCTGGTCTGCGGCGCCGCCGTGCTGGCCGGGGCCGAGCCGCTGGGCGCGCTGCTCGACGTGCCGGGTGCCGACCGGACGCCGTTCCTCGCCTTCCTCGCCGCGATGGTGGCGGTGAACGCGGTCGGCGCGCTGGGCGAGCTGTGCGCCGCCGTCCTTCGGGGCTCCGGCGCGACCGGGCGGGGCATGCTGCTGACGCTCACCTCGGCGGGGCTGCTGCTGGCCGGGGTCGGCGGTCTGGGGCTCGGCGCCGGCTGGGGGCTGACCGCGCTGCCGGTCGCCTCGCTGGGCGCCGGGGTGGTGGAGGTGCTGCTCGGCGCCGTGCTGCTGCGGCGGGCGGGCCTGCTGGGGCGGGGCGGGAGGAGCGGCGGCGGGGCAGGGCGGGGCGACGGGACCGGACGCGGCGCGGAGGTCCGGGCGGCGGTGGTGTCCGTCGGGGTGCCGGTCGGTGCCTCGTTCCTGCTGCTCTGCGTCGTGAACCTGGCGCTTCTGCGGGTCGTCACCCCGTTCGGGCCGGGCGCGGTGGCCGGGTTCACGCTCGGCTCGACGCTGCAGAGCGCGGTGATCGTCCCGGCGGTGGGGTTCGGCTCGGCCGTCGCGATCCTGGTCAACCAGGCGGGCGCGGCCGGCGACCGCGCCGCCGCCCGGCGGGCCGTGCGCACCGGCGGGCTGCTGACGGCGGGCTGCTACCTGGCCGTGACGGCGGTGCTGTGGCCGGCGGGTGCGCGGCTGGCCGCCCGGCTCTCCGCCGATCCGGCCACCGCGGAGGAGGCCGTCCGCTTCCTCCACCTCGCGGGGCCTTCGTTCGGCTGCACCGCGCTGGCGCTCACCGCGCTGACCCTGCTGGAGCAGACCGGGCACGGCGGCGTCGCGTTCGCCCTGAACGTCGTGTACTTCGGCGCCGTGGTCGCGGTGGGCGGGCCGCTCAGCGCCGCCCGGCACTCCACCGACGCGCTGTACCTGACCATGACGGCCGGGGCCTGCCTGGGGGTGGCGGTCTGCTGGTCGGCGCTGTGGTGGCTGCTGTACCGGCCGCTCGGGGCCGCCCGGGGGTGAGGGGCCGCCCGGACGGCACTCGGCGGGGGGCACCGCGGCGGCAGCACCCGGCGGCCGTCAGTACGCCGCCAGGCCCAGCCGGGCCAGCCGCTCCGGGTCCGTGAAGACGTCGAGCCCGACCACCCGGCCGCCACGCACGGTGAACGCCGCGAGCGAGACCGGACGGCCGTCGACGAACGTGGCCACCGCCGGTTCGCCGTTGACCAGCACCGGGCGGGACTCGCCGGTGAACTGCACCCCGAACCGGCTCGCCCCGGCCGCCACCTCGGCCGCGCCGCGCCGCAGGACCGCCGGCCGCAGGCCACCGCCCTCGGCGCGGGCCACCACGTCCGGGTCCAGCACGGCGAGCAGGGCGTCGAAGTCCCCGCCCCGGGCGGCGGCCAGGAACGCGTCCACGACCGCGCGGCGCAGCGCCAGGTCGGCGTCCGGCGCGGGCGCGGCACCCTGGACGCGGCGGCGGGCGCGGCTGGCGAGCTGACGGGTGGAGACGGTGGTGCGGCCGAGGACCGGGGCGATCTCGTCGAACGGCACCGAGAACGTGTCGTGCAGCACGAAGGCCAGCCGCTCCGCCGGGGAGAGCGTCTCCAGCACGATCATCAGCGCGATGCCGACCGAGTCGGCGATCAGGACCTCCTGCTCCGGGTCGACGGCCGACGCCCCGGAGACGACCGGGTCGGGCAGCCGGACCGGCCGTCCCTCCGGGTCCTGCAGCGGGTCCTCCCGCCGGGCGGCGCGCGAGCGCAGCAGGTCCAGGCAGACCCGGCCGACCACGGTGGTCAGCCAGCCGCCCAGGTTGACGACCCCGCCGGCGTCCGAGCGGCTCAGCCTGAACCACGCCTCCTGGACGGCGTCCTCGGCCTCGCCGAGCGAGCCGAGCATCCGGTAGGCGACCGCCCGCAGATGCGGCCGGTGCTCCTCGAAGCGCTCGGCCAGGAACTCTTCCCCGCTCATCCGTCACACCCTCGCGTCGGGATCCGTCGGTTCCTTGACGGATCCCGGCCGCTCCGTGTGACAGAACCGCGGGAGGAACGTACCCCGGACGGCCGGCGCACGCGCCCCGCACCCGCCCGCACCGCCGGGCCCGGGACCGCCGGGCTCAGGACTGCCGGCCGCGCGCCGAGTTCGGGGGGCGGCGCGGACCGCGGGCCGAGGCGGCGGGACCGCCGGACGGGCCGCCGGAGGGACGCGGGCGCGGCGGCCGGCCCGGACCGAGCGCGGCCTGGCGCCGCTGGATCTCGCGCCAGACCCGCGGCGGGCACGGCCCCTGCGGGCGATCGGAGAGGAAGCTCTCGTACGGCACCCGGCGCGGCACCATCCCGATCTCGATCCAGGACGGCTTGCCGGTGCGGTCCCAGCCCTCGTTCTCCATCCGGATGTAGTCGTCGCGGTGGTCCTTGTCCTTGCTGGTGATCTGCAGGACCTCCGCGTAGCCCTGCTGGACGCCCACGATCACGCAGTAGTGCCGGGCCGCCTCCGCGCGGTCCCGGAACGGCACCATCGCCACCCACACCTCCCCCGCCGCCGGGCGGGTGACGGTCGTGGCGGCCCTGGTGCCCGAACGGACCCGGTCCGGGCGCGTCCTCGGCCGCGGGACCGGCTCACCCGCCCAGGAGCGGACACGGGTGCGCCACGCCCAGGCGAGCGCGCCGACCGCGACGCTCTGCAGGGCGAGGCCGTTCGCCGCCGCCCCGTCGTGGACACCGAAGACCTTCGGCACGGCGTACGCGCCGACCAGGTGGGCGACCACCGAGGAGGCGGCCGTCAGCCCGGCCGCCCGGGCCGGCACCACCCAGAACTCGACCCGGCGGGCCCGCCCGGCCTGCCAGTCCAGCAGCAGGGCGACGGCGTACGCGATCGCGACCAGGATCGCCACCTGCCCGCCGGTGGTGTGCTGCGGCGGGTTCTGCGCCTTCATCAGGGCCGGCATCATGACCGGCAGCGCGAGCGGATAACCGAGGGCCACGAAGAACAGCAGCATGAAGAAGGCGTTCAGACAGCCTCCGCCGCCGGGCCGTCTCCTCCGCGGAACCGCCGAATTCCCGTACTGGTACGCCATCTTCGCCACCCCCACCGCGGTCGTGCGTCCGGCGCAATGTACCGGAGATGCGGGGGCCGCGGGGGTGCCGGGGATAATCCCGGCATGAGCCGCTCCCGAACGACCCCCGGCACCGCGCCGAGCGCCCCCCGGAGCGCTCCCGGCACCTCCCGGAGCGCCCCCCGGGACCGCTCGCGGGACGGTTCGGGCAGCTCACGGGCCGCCGACGGCGGTGCCCCCGCGGCGGCGGCCTGGACGGCGTTCGGCGGCGACCTGCACCTCGACCTCGGCGGGCGGCGGGCCGCCGGGGCCGGGCTGCGCGCCGCCCTGGAGGACGCGCTGCGCGAGGCGGTCCAGGACGGGCGGCTCGCGCCCGGCACCCGGCTGCCGTCCTCCCGGGCGCTCGGCCAGGACCTCGGGATCGCCCGCAACACCGTGGTCGAGGTCTACGGGCAGCTGACCGCCGAGGGCTGGCTCTCCTCGCGGCAGGGCTCCGGCACGACGGTCGCCGAGCGGGCCGCGCCCCGGCCCGCCGGCCGGACCGTCGAGGTGCGGGCCGGACTGCGCCCCACCGGGCGGCACGACCTGCTCGCCGGGCGGCCGGACCTCTCGCTGTTCCCGCGCAGCGCCTGGCTGGCCAGTGCCCGCCGGGCGCTGGCCGTCGCCCCGCACGAGGCCTTCGACTACGGCTCGCCGCTGGGTCGGATCGAGCTGCGCCGGGCGCTCGCCGACTACCTGGCCAGGGTCCGGGGCGTGCGGACCGACCCGGAGCGGCTGCTGATCTGCGCCGGCCTCCGGCAGGGGCTGGGCCTGCTGGCCGCCGCGCTGCGCGAACGCGGCACGGGCGCGGTGGCCGTCGAGGCGTACGGGCTGCCGCCGCAGCGGGACACCCTGCGGGCCGCCGGGCTGGGCCTCGTACCGCTGCCGCTGGACGGCTCCGGGGCGCGGACCGACCTGCTGGACGGTCTGTCGGCGGAGCGCGCGGGCGGACGGACGGGGGCGGGTGCGCGGGCGGACCGGCGGCCGGGCGCGGTGCTGCTCACCCCCGCGCACCAGTTCCCGACCGGCGCCGCGCTGGCCGCCGACCGCCGGGCGGCGGCCGTCCGCTGGGCCCGCGCGCACGACGGGTACGTGATCGAGGACGACTACGACGGCGAGTTCCGCTACGACCGGCAGCCGCTCGGCGCGATGCAGGCGCTCGACCCGGACCGCGTGGTCTACGGCGGCACCGCCGCCAAGAGCCTGGCGCCCGGGCTGCGGCTGGCCTGGCTGGCGCTGCCCGACGGCCTGGTCGAGCCGGTCGCCCGGTTCAGGGCACTGGCGGACACCACCGGCCCGGTGATCGACCAGCTCACCTTCGCCGAACTGATCGACTCGGGCCGCTACGACCGGCACGTCCGGCGCTGCCGGCTGCACTACCGGCGGCGCCGGGACCTCCTGGTCGCGGCGCTCGCCGAGCGGGCCCCGCACGTGCGGGTCACCGGGATCGCCGCGGGGCTGCACGCCGTCCTGCAGCTGCCGCCCGGCTCCCGCCCGGAGGCGGAGCTGGTGGCGCGCGCCCGCGCCGGGGGCCTGGTGCTCAGCAGTCTCGGCTGGTACCTCGCCGACCCCGCCCTCGCGCCGGACGCCCCGCCGGCCCTGGTCGTCGGCCACGCCACCCCGCCCGAGCACGCCTTCCCGGCCGCCCTCGACGCCCTGTGCGAGCTGCTCCGCGAGGCGTGAGGGGCCGCGCGGGCACCCGCGGCACCGGCCCGCGCACGCCGGGGCGCCCCCGCCGGAGCCGGCCGGGGCCGGGGCGGGGGACGGGGGCGGCCCGGAGGCCGGGACACCGGACCCGGCGGGTGGCTCATCCGGTGAACCGGCCTGCCGCGCGGGCTACTTGTTGCGGGTTCCCAGCTCGAACAGGAGCATGATGAAGCCGGCGAAGGCGTGGATCCCGACGGTGTAGATCACCAGGCGGTGGTAGACGCGGCGGTTGGCCCACTTGCCCGCGTCCATGGTCTTCGGGGCGCCGTCGGCCCTGGTGTCCGGGGCGGGCAGGGCGGCCGCGGCGGGGGTGGTGGTGGGATCGGCCATCGGTGATCTCCTCCGGGTTTCCTGACGTCGGGTCAGTGGTGCGGGGCGGTGGGACCGCCGCCGAGACAGAGCTCACCGCCGGGGCTCTGCAGCAGGGTGTGCATGAAGAGCAGCTCGACCCCGGACGAGGAGTCGGCGGCGATGCAGTGCGGGGTGAGCGAGTCGAAGTGGGCGGAGTCGCCCTCCTCCAGCAGGTGGACGCGGTCACCGAGGGTCAGCTTCAGCCGGCCCTGGAGGACGTACAGCCACTCCTCGCCCGGGTGGACGCGGACCACGGCGTCCTGCACGCCCGGGGGGACGTGCACGCGCAGCGCCTGCATCGCCCGGCCGGGGGCGCCGGCCCGCCGGTAGCCCCAGCCGCCGGCCCGGCCGGGCTCGATCGCGCCGCCGCGCACCACCGGGTCCGACTCGGTGGAGGTCTCGCCGAGCAGACCGGAGACGGAGGTGCCGTACGCGCGGGCGAGACCCAGCAGGACGGGCAGCGAGGGCTGCCGGCGTCCGGTCTCCAGCCGGGACAAGTAGGC
The DNA here is from genome assembly GCF_042261735.1 of Kitasatospora sp. NPDC056327. Taxonomy (NCBI): domain Bacteria; kingdom Bacillati; phylum Actinomycetota; class Actinomycetes; order Kitasatosporales; family Streptomycetaceae; genus Kitasatospora; species Kitasatospora sp. NPDC056327. Next base: position 59,395 of record NZ_JBHJRC010000008.1, read on the forward strand.
TGGGGAGAGACCGACCCGGGCGGCGGCGACCTCCAGGGTGAGGCGGCTGCTGAGCCGGTGCTCGCGCAGCCTCGCGGCGAGGCCGGCCACCTCGGGCGTCTCGTGCTCGTCGACGGGGACGGCGGACACGGCGGGCGCCTCGGGAGGACCGGCGGGGCTGGTGGTCATGTGTCCAGTGGACACCTCCTGTGCCGCCTGGGCAATTTTCTTGCCTCAGAGGCAAAGCCCGCCGGGGTCCGTCACGGACGGGGAATGTTCCGGAGGTTGGACCGGGCCAGGTCGATCATCCGCCCGACCCCGCCGGAGAGCACCGTCCGGCCGGCGGCCAGCGCGAAGCCCTTCAGCTGGGCCGCGGTGATGTGCGGCGGGATGGAGAGCGCGTTCGGGTCGGTGACCACGTCCACCAGGGCCGGGCCCGGTCGCTCCAGCGCCTCCGCCAGCACCTCCCGGACCCGGTCCGGCTCGGTGACCCGCTTCGCCGGGATGCCCATCGCGCGGGCGATCCCGGCGTAGTCGACGTCGCCGTTGTCGATCTCGGACTCCGGGTAGCCGGAGACCAGCATCTCCAGCTTGATCATGCCGAGCGCGCCGTTGTTGAAGACCACCGTCTTCACCGGCAGCCGGTGCCGGACCACCGTGAGCAGCTCGCCGAGCAGCATCGAGAGCCCGCCGTCGCCCGCCATCGCCACCACCTGCCGCCCGGGGAAGGCGAGCTGGGCGCCGATCGCGTGCGGCAGCGCGTTGGCCATCGAGCCGTGCAGGAAGGAGCCGATCACCCGGCGGCGGCCGTTGGGCTGGAGGTACCGGGCGGCCCAGACGTTGTTCATGCCGGTGTCGACGGTGAACACCGCGTCGTCGGCGGCCACCTCGTCCAGCACCGAGGCCACGTACTCGGGGTGGATCGGCAGGTGCTTCCCGATGTCCCGGGTGTAGGCGCCGACCACGTCCTCCAGCGAGCGGCAGTGGCGGCGCAGCATGTCGTCGAGGAAGGACCGGTCGCGCTTGGGTTCCAGCAGCGGCAGCACGGCCCGCAGGGTGGCCGAGACGTCCCCGTGCACCGCGAGGTCGAGGGCGGTGCGCCGGCCGAGCCGGGTGGCGTCGTGGTCCACCTGGACGGTGCGGACCTGCGGCAGGAAGGAGTCGTAGGGGAAGTCGGTGCCGAGCAGCACGACCAGGTCGGCGGAGTGCAGCGCCTCGTGGCACGCGCCGTAGCCGAGCAGACCGCTCATCCCGACGTCGTACGGGTTGTCGAACTGGATCCACTCCTTGCCCCGCAGCGAGTGTCCGACCGGCGCGTGCAGGGCGCCCGCGGCCTCCATCACCTCGGCGTGCGCCCCCCGCACGCCCGCGCCGCAGAACAGGGCCACCTTGCGCGCGGCGTTCAGCAGCCGGGCGAGCTCCTGCACCTGGGACCAGGGCGGGGCGGCGACGGCCTGTTCGGTGAGGAAGTGGCTGGTGCCGGTCGGGTTGGCGGCGGAGAGCGCCGCGACGTCGCCGGGGAAGGCCAGCACCGAGACACCGTGGGCGCCGAGCGCGTGCTGGATCGCCACCCGCAGGAGGCGGGGCAGCTGGCCGGGGGTGGAGAGCATCTCGCACCAGCCGCTGCAGTCGGTGAAGACCCGCTCGGGGTGGGTCTCCTGGAAGAAGCCGGTGCCGATCTGCCCGGAGGGGATGTGCGAGGCGAGGGCGAGGACGGGCACCCCGCTGCGCTGGGCGTCGTAGAGGCCCTGGACCAGGTGGGTGTTGCCGGGGCCGCAGGAGCCCGCGCAGACCGCGAGGCGGCCGGTCAGCTCGGCCTCGGCGGCGGCCGCGAAGGCACCGGCCTCCTCGTTGCGGACGTGCACCCAGGAGATGCCGTCCGAGCGGCGGATGGCGTCGACGACGGGGTTGAGGCTGTCGCCGACCACGCCGTACACCCGCTCCACTCCGGCCTGGCGGAGCACCGCCACCATCTGCTCGGCCACGGTCACCACGGGGATCTCCTGACGTCGGGGACGCACGACACCAGAACCGTCCGCCGGGCGGGGCGCGCCCGCACCCGGGGTGGGCCGCCCGGGTGAGGGGCACCCCGGACCCGGGGTGCCCCTCCCGGGCCGCTACTCCGCGGCGAGGTGGTCGGGACCGGGGCTGATCCGGCCGGTGGCCAGACCCGCCTGGGGCTGGCGCCGGGCGGGCGCCCGCCCGGGGGGCTGGCTGCAGCGTTCCTGGCCGGGCGGGGTGGTGGTCGGCAGGGTGACCGGGCGGCCCGCCTTCACCTGCACCGCCTCGCCGTCGTGCCGCAGGTGGATCACCTCGCCGCGGCGCAGCGTGTAGGTGGTCTCCTCGTGGTCGATCCGCACGCCCAGCAGCTGTCCGCGGACCATCAGCGAGAAGCAGAGCCGGGTCAGCCCGGAGGGCAGCCGGGGCCGGAACCAGAGCGTCTCGCCGTGGTCGCGGAGTCCGCCGAAGCCGGCCACCAGCGCGATGCAGGCCCCGGCGAGCGAGGCCATGTGCAGGCCGTCGCGGGTGTTGCCGCCGAGGTCGTGGAGGTCCATCAGCGCGGCCTCGGCGGTGTAGTCGTAGGCGAGGTCGAGCTGGCCGACCTCGGCGGCGATCACCGCCTGGGTGCACGCGGAGAGTGAGGAGTCGCGGACGGTCAGCCGCTCGTAGTAGGCGAAGTTGCGGACCTTCTGCTCGTCGGTGAACGCGTCGCCGCGGACCTGCATGGCGAGCACCAGGTCGGCCTGCTTGACCACCTGCTTCCGGTACAGGTCGAAGTACGGGTAGTGCAGCAGCAGCGGGTAGTTCTCCGCCGGGGTGTTCTCGAAGTCCCAGACCTGGTGGTCGGTGAAGCCGTCGGCCTGCGGGTGGACACCGAGATTCTCGTCGTACGGGATGAACATCGCGGCGGCGGCGTCCCGCCAGGCGGCGGTCTCCTCGGTGTCGACGCCCAGCGCGGCGGCCTCGCGCGGGTGGCGGGCGGCGGCCTCGGCGGCGGCCCGCAGGTTGGTCTGCGCCATGAGGTTGGTGAAGACGTTGTTGTCCGCGACGGCGCTGTACTCGTCCGGGCCGGTGACGCCCTCGATGCGGAACCGGCCGGCCGCGTCGTGGTGGCCGAGCGAACGCCACATCCGGGCCGTCTCGACGAGCAGTTCGAGGCCGTACTCGCGCTCGAAGTCGGCGTCCCCGGTGGCCCGGACGTAGCGGGCCGCGGCGGCCGCGATGTCGGCGCCGATGTGGAAGGCGGCGGTCCCGGCCGGCCAGTAGCCGGAGCACTCCTCGCCGCGGATCGTCCGCCAGGGGAACACCGCGCCGGCCAGGCCGAGCTGGACGGCCCGGTCGCGGGCCAGCGGCAGGGTGGTGTGCCGCCAGCGCAGCGCCTGGTTGACGGCCGCGGGCAGGCAGTAGGTGAGCACCGGCAGGACGAAGGTCTCGGTGTCCCAGAAGCTGTGGCCGTCGTAGCCGGGGCCGGTCAGCCCCTTGGCGGGGATGGCACGCTCCTCGCTGCGGGCGCCGGCCTGGAGCACGTGGAAGACGGCGAACCGGACGGCCTGCTGGAGTTCGACGTCGCCCTCGATCTCGACGTCGCTGGTGTCCCAGAACTCCTTGAGGAACTCGGCCTGTTCGGCGACCAGACCGTCCCAGCCGGTGTACCGGGCGGCGGTCAGCGCGGCCTCCACCTGGTCCCGGACGGCCGGCAGCGAGCGGGTCGCCGACCAGCCGTAGGCCATGAACTTCACCAGCCGCAGCCGCTCGCCGGGGCGCAGCACCGTCGTGACGCTGATCCGGCAGTGGTCGGCCTCCGCCTCGGCGACGGTGTCCAGCCGCTCCGGGCCCTCGATCAGGTGGTCCATGCCGGCCGCGACCCGGATGCCGCTGTACCGGGTGCGGTGGACCAGCACCGCCTTGGTGCCGCTCGCGTGGTGCGCCTCGGTGAGCAGCGGCGCCTCCAGCACGGCGGCGGCCCGCGGGTCGCCCTCGGGGCCGCCGGGCAGCTGCTCGTTGGCGACCAGCTCGCTCTGCAGCACGATCCGCACCGGGCCGTCGACCGCCTCCACGGTGTACTCGACGGCGGCGACCGCGCGCTGGGTGAGCGAGACCAGGCGGGTGGACTCGACCCGGATGGTCCGCCCGGCCGGCGAGGTCCACTCGGCGGAGCGCCGCAGCAGGCCGTCGCGGAAGTCCAGCCAGCGGCGGTGGTCGAGGAGTTCGCCGTAGCGCAGGTCGAAGGGCTCGTCGTCGACCAGCAGCCGGATGATCTTGCCGTTGGTCACGTTGATGACGCTCTGGCTGGACTCCGGGTAGCCGTAGCCGCCCTCGCCGTACGGCAGCGGGCGCAGTTCGAAGACGCCGTTGAGGTAGGTGCCGGGCAGGCCGTGCGGCTCGCCCTCGTCGAGGTTGGCGCGCAGGCCGATGTGGCCGTTGGAGAGCGCGAAGACGGACTCGGCGCGGGCCAGGGAGGTGAGGTCGAGGCCCTGTTCGGCGATCTGCCACGGGTCGACGACGAAGGGCTGCTCGGACCGCTCCTGGCGCTCCTGGCCGGTCATGCCGGTGTCTCCTCGGGCTTGGCGGGGTGGTCGGGGATCAGCTCGGCGAGGTCGCGGACGACCACGGTGGCGCCGTCGCGGCGCAGTTCGGCGGCCTGGCCGGTGCGGTCCACGCCGACCACCGCGCCGAAGCCGCCGGCCCGGCCGGAGGCGACCCCGGCCAGCGCGTCCTCGAAGACGGCGGCGTGCGCGGGCTCCACCCCCAGCGCCCGGGCGGCGGCCAGGTAGGTGTCCGGCGCGGGCTTGCCCGGCAGGCCCTCGCGGCGGGCGACGAGACCGTCCACGATCACGTCGAAGTAGCCCTCGATGCCCGCCGCGCGCAGCACGTCCCGACAGTTGGCGCTGGACGAGACGACGGCGGCGGGCAGGCCGAGCGCGCGCAGCCGGCGCACGTAGGCGACCGAGCCCTCGTAGGGGGCGACGCCCTGCTCGCGGATCATCAGGAGCACGGCGTCGTTCTTGGCGCGGCCGATGCCGTGCACGGTGCGGGTGCCCGGCGGGTCGGTGTCGGTGCCCTCGGGCAGGTCGATCCCCCGGCTGTGCAGGAAGGCGCGGGTGCCGTCGAGTCTCGGCCGCCCGTCCACGAAGGTGTCGTAGTCGGCGACGGCGTCGAAGGGAGTGAACGGCCCGCCGGTGCGGGCCGATTCGGCGCGCAGGAACGCGTCGAAGGTGTCCTTCCAGGCCGCGGCGTGCACCGTGGCGGTCTGGGTGAGCACCCCGTCGAGGTCGAAGAGGAAAGCGCGGATGTCGTCCGGTAGCCCCAGCATGGGTGCAGTCTCTCCCGTCCGCGCGCGCCGTGCCGCCCATTCCCGGCGGCGCGTCGCGGGAACGGGCGGCTCGTCGGGGGCGAGGGGGAGCTCAGGGGGAGTCCGGGGTGGAGGTGACGGCGAACACCGCGCCCTGCGGGTCGCGCACCACCGCCATCCGCCCGGCCTGCATGTCGAACGGCGGCTGGAGCACGGAGCCGCCCGCCTTCACCAGGGCGTCCACCGTCGAGTCGGTGTCGTCCACCGAGAAGTAGGTCATCCAGTGCGAGGGGGTACCCGGGTCGAGGTAGCCGGCGACCGGCTGCATGCCGCCCACCGTGTGGTCGCCGACGTTGAGCGAGTAGAAGCCGTCCATGCCCTGGATGGTCCCCGGACGCAGCCCGAGCGCCTCCCGGTAGAACCGGCCGGCCGCGTCGGTGTCGGTGGTGTTGAGCTCGTTCCAGACCAGCGCGCCGGGCTCGTTGACGATGCCGGCGCCGATGAACTCCAGCTTCTGCCAGACCCCGAAGACCGCACCGGTGGGGTCGGCGGCGACCAGCATCCGGCCGGTGTCGCCGACCTCCATCACCGGGAGGAGGATGGTGCCGCCGGCGTCCGCGATGGCCCGCGAGGCGGCGTCGGCGTCGTCGGCGGCGAGGTAGGTGGTCCAGGAGACCTCGGGCAGCGGCTGCCCCTCCGGGGCGGAACGGGCCATGACCCCGGCGACCGGCCTGCCGTTGAGCGAGCACACGGCGTAGCCGCCGAACTCCGGCGGGCCGACCTCGCCCTGCCAGCCGAACAGGTCGCGGTAGAAGTCGAGGGCGGCCTGCTGGTCGCTCGCCATCAGGTCCACCCAGCACGGGGTGCCGGGCTTGTACGGTGCGGTGACTACGGGCATTCCTGGGCCTCCAAGCGATGGTCCTCCGCCGGACGGGCGGCCGGGGCCACGGGCCCGTCCGGCCGCGCGGCCGGACGGCCGTACACCGCCCACGATCGCCGCGCCTGCGCGATCCCGCCACCGGACGGCGGTGGCCGGCGCGGCCGGGACGACGGCGCGGGGCGCGGCGGTGCCGGGCTCCGGGCCGGCCCCGGCCACGGGTTCCGCCCTTCGGGCCCGCGGCTCCCCCGGGCGTCCGGCTCCGGGTCCGCGGCCCGGCGCCAGGCCCGGGCGGCCGCGACGGATGTCCGACAGGCCCACCATGGCACGGGCCCGGGGGCGGCGCGCCCCGGAGCCCGGCGACCCGCTCCCGGACCGGTCAGTAGACGGTCTTCTGGCAGATGTCGTCGTCGGCCGAGCGGGCGTCCTCGGTGACCGAGGACGGCAGCGGGGCGGGTGCGGCCGGGGTGGCCGGGGTGCTGCCGGAGGCGCTCGCCCCGGCCGCTCCCCCGTTGGCCGCCGCGAAGTCCTTGCCGACGATGACGGTGATGCCCGCCGAGGTACCGGCCTCGACGACCGCGCCGGGGAACAGCTCGGCGACCTTCTCGGCGTTCGCCTTCTGACCCGCGCCGTACTCGACCATCGTGGTCGTGTACTTGAGGTTCTTCGCCGGGCCGACCGCGGTGGCCGTGTACTTGGCCTCCTTGAGCTGTTCGGTCGCCTTGGCCGCCATCCCGCTGGCGCTGGTGCCGTTGAGGACCGACACCTTGACGTTCCGGTTCGCGGTGGGGCTCGCGAGCGGGGAGGTGGTGTTGGACGCCGGTGCGACGGCGCCGGCCGGGGCGGTCGGCGGGCCGGCCGACGGGGCGGTCTCCGCGGGCTGTTCCCCGGTGGCGTCCTTGCCGTCCAGGGTGCGGTCGGCCCGGATGGCCTCCCAGAGCCGGTCCGCGTCCGGCTTCACCAGGTCCAGGTTGGCGCCGTGGTAGCGCCAGGGCGGGGTCACGAACTTGAGGTCGTGCAGGTCGATGTTCTTCAGCGACAGCGCGAAGGACATCAGCTTGTCGACGGTGTTCAGCCCCTCGTCGACCCGCAGCGACTTGGTGGCGGCGTCGGCGAGCGGGAGCAGGGTGGTGGGCTCCAGGCCCTTCTTCTTGACCGTGCTGATCATCGAGCTCATGAACGCCTGCTGACGCTTCATCCGGCCGATGTCCGAGCCGTCGCCGATGCCGTGCCGCAGCCGGACGTAGTCCAGGGCCTGCTGGCCCTCCACCTTCTGCAGACCCTGTTTCAGGACGAGCGAGCCCTTGGTGGGCAGCTTCTCGTTGAGGTCCCTCTGGTAGATCTCCTTGGGCAGGCACACCTCGACGCCCCCGACCGCCTTGGTCATCGCCGCGAAGCCCGAGAAGTCCACCACCATGGTGTGGTCGACCCGGATGCCGGTGAGCTTCTCCACCGTGTTCTGGGTGCAGGCCGGGTTGCCGTCCGGCGAATCCCCGGTGGAGAAGGCGGCGTTGAAGATGACGCCCTCGCCCTTGACCTCCTTGGACCACTTCCCGTCCGGCTTCTTGCAGGCGGGGATGGTCACCAGGGCGTTGCGGGGTATCGAGACGCCGATCGCGTTCTTGTGGTCCGCGTAGACGTGCAGCAGGATCGTGGTGTCCGAACGGGCGCCCTCGGCGTCGCCGCCGCCCAGGTCGGAGTTGTTGCCGCCGCGGCTGTCGGAGCCGATGAGCAGGATGTTCACCGGCTTGTTGCCGTTGGCGTCGGCCTGCGCCTCCGGCGGGCGGTCCTTGCTGAACGCGTCCGAGTCGATGGTCTTGATGTTGCCGTTGAGCTTGAAGTAGATCGCGCCGCCGGTGCCCGCCAGCAGGACGAGCACCCCGGCGGCCGACCAGGCGACGATCTTCTTGGCGCTCCGCTTCGGCTTGCGGGCCGCCGCCCGGGCCGCGGCACGGCCGCCGGAGGCCGGTGCCGCCGCCCCGGGCTTGCCCTGGGCGGCCCGGCGGGCCTCGGCGCGGCCGCCCGGACGTGGTGGAGGCACCGTGCCGCCGGCCGTGGCCGCATCGGACGCGCCGTCACCGCGCACCGTGCCATCGCCCCGCTGAGCTGACATGCGTGAACCTTTCACCGCCGGACGCCGAGCCCCCTGCGGCCGGTCGCACTGCACTCAGGAAGACGGTCGGAACCGCCTCCGGGTTGCACGTACGACGGTCGCAAGAACGGATGAACGCCCTCACCTACCCCCAGAACGGATCCACTCTGCCCCCGAAGGACCCGCTTTGGATCATACAAACGGCTGACCTGATCGATTCGATCCGCAAGCGGCCGACAGCCTCCCACGGCCTGCCCGGCCGGGCCGCGGACGGCGAAGGCCCGGGGCGGAGTCGTCCGGCCCGGGCCTTCGTGTCGGTGGGGCGCCAGGGGCTCGAACCCTGAACCTACGGATTAAAAGTCCGCTGCTCTACCCATTGAGCTAGCACCCCTGCACCGTGGACATCATGCCAGACCCGGACCGCCCGGCGGCGCCGAATACCACCCCTCGGGCAGGCCGCCCGGCGGGTCCGGCGGGTCCGGCCGGCCGGTGACTCGGCCGGCCCGGTGCTTCCGCCGGCCCGGTGCTTCCGGCCGCCGGGCGGTGGCCGGGGCGGCGACCGCGACGGACCCCGGCCGGAAGAGGGCCGGAAGCGGCGGCGTCTATCCCCGGAAGCGGCCGGACTGCTGTGCTGGCACCCGGAGGCGGGCGGACCGTGGTCCACGCGGGGGACGGCACGGTCCGCTCCGCCCACCAGCACGGCGGGAGGGGCCGGATGCGCAGGAACGGGCCGCGGAGCACCGCCGCGCCGACCCGGCCGTCAGTCCCGCCCGTACGGGGCCCGCAGGAAGCGCTCCAGCTCCAGCAGGTCCGTGCGGCGCAGGTCGTCCGGGTGCACCACGAGCCGCAGCTCGGGCGCGACCGGGGTGCCGTCCAGGCAGGCCCGGACGAAGGACTCCACGATCATCCGGGCGAGCCGGCCCCGGTCGAGGTCCACGATCCGCGCGAGGCCGGAGCCGAGCATCGGCACCGCGACCGGGCGGTACCGCCCGTGCAGGGCGACCACCGGCCAGAGCCGTTCGAGGGCCAGCGCGAGGTGTTCCGGACGCGAGCGGGCCACCATGTCGTTGCCCAGCCGCGAGTACGCGGTGGCGAAGACCTGCCGGCGGCCGTGCGGCACCGCCACCGCCGTCCCGATCGGGTAGCGCAGCCGGCGCCCGCGGGGCTTGTCCCGGCTCCGCTCCCGCTCGACCACCGGCACCGGCCGCAGGGCCCGCTCCAGCTCGGCGTCCAGCCGCTCGCTGCGGCCGCCGAACAGCCGTTCCACGAGCTGCCCCTGGATGCTCGACCGGCTGATCACGACGTCCTGGTCGATCTCGGTGTCGAAGGTGTCGGTGAAGCCCGCCACCAGGTTGGCGTCCTCCTGGTCGAAGAGGTCGCCGCAGACCACCACGACCTCGACCGCCCCGCCGGGCAGCGCGGCGCGGAGCAGTTCGTCGTCCCAGCTGCCGCGCAGCCTGGTGCGCAGCCGGCCGAGTTCGGAGGCCCAGGAGGGGTCGTCCGGCCGCTCCCGGACCGCCTCCTCGGCGACCGGCAGCGCGAGTTCCGGCCGGCCGAGCCTGACCCGGCAGGAGATCAGCTCGCGGCGGGCGGTGTCCTGGAGGCCGGTCAGCCGGCGGATCAGCGGTTCGGCGAACTCCTCGCCGGCCGCCTCGGCCAGCGGTCTGCCCCGGACCATGCCGAGCGCCTCCTCCAGGCGCCAGGCCGCCATCGCGGGGCCGACCCGGAAGGAGTCGTTGACCAGTTCGGTGAAGCGGGCGCAGTCCAGCTCGGCCGGCGCGAGGCTGAGCCGGTAGGCGGTCTCCGAGCCGCGGGCGGTCGACAGCTGCTCGGTGCGCAGCAGCCGCGCGCCGGAGACCGGGTCGCCCCCGCCGAACGCGCGCCGCAGTTCGACCACCCTCTTGTGCACCTCGTTGCGGCCCCGCGCGCCCTGCCCCGGGAGATCGGCCTGCCGGCCCCAGACGTCCCGGCGCAGCCGGTGGACCGGCACCGCCTCGCCGTCCGCCGCCACCAGCCGGACCAGCAACCGCCTGGTCAGCGGGGTGAGCCGGACCGGAGTCCCGTCGGACTCCACCCGCACCGGTCCCAGCACGCTCACCCGGACACCCGTCATCGGAACCCCCACCTGCCCCGGCCCCGGCCGGGAGCCGCCGCCCTCGAAGCACCGAGCAGGATAGCAACCACCTTGCACGGCAAGCCTGTTGATGATCGGCGTGTCGTATGATCCGCCGGCTGCCGGGAGTTCCGCGGGGCTCCGGACGTACCGCTTCCGTGTTCCTGCGGGACACCGCGGCCGCCTTCGGCGCGGTGGCGGTCGCGGGCCAGCTCGCCGGACCGCTCTTCCCCCACGGACTGCCCGCGCCCGGCTGGGTGACCGCGGGCTCGGCCGGGGCCTGCCTGCTCTGGGGCGCGTACCGGGCGCGGCCGGTCCCGGTGGTGCGCCAGGAGTTCCGGCGGCCCGACACCACCGTGGTGGTGGAGGCCGGTGACCTCTTCGCCGCCCCGGGGCACCTGGTGGTCGGCTTCTGCGACACCTTCGACACCGACCCGGCGGACGGTCGGCTGATCCACGGGGGCAGCGTGCAGGCCCAGTTGCTGCGGCGGCGCTACGACGGGGACCTCGGCCGGCTGGACGCCGCACTCGCCGCCGCCCTGGCCGCGGTCGCCCCGCGGTCCCGGGATCTCCGGGCGGACAAGCCGCTCGGCAAGCTCGACCGCTACCCGCTCGGCACCGTGGCCGTCCTCGGCGCCCCGCCCCGGCTGGTCTTCGCCACCGCGTACAGCCGGCTCGGCCCGGACCTGGTGGCGTCCTCCGGCGTGGAGGACCTCTGGTTCGGCCTCAACCGGCTCTGGGACGCCGTCGGGCGGCGGGCCAGGACCGACTCCGTGGCGATGCCGCTGGTGGGGTCCGGGCTGGCCAGGATGGACTACCTGGACCAGGACAGTCTGCTGCGACTGATCCTGATGTCGTTCGTCGCCCGGTCCCGGGAGGGCGCGGTCTGCCGGGAACTGCGGGTCGTCCTGCGTCCGGCGGACCTCGCGAGGGTCTCCGTGCCCGAGGTCCGGGCCTTCCTGCGGAGCATGGCGGAGGGCCTGGCCGGCCGGTGACGGCGGCGGCCGGGCGGGAGGTCGCGGGGCTGCGGGGCAGGGCGCAGGGGGCCGAACGGCGGGGCGGGGGAACGGCCGGCGGCCGGGGACGGCGAAGCCCGGCCGCGGTGCGCCACCGCGGCCGGGCCGGTCGGTCGGTAAGCAGGCCGGTCGCTCCGGAGCCCGGTCAGCCCCTGCGGCCGTAGGCCCCGAGGCCCAGGAACGGCTCGGTGTCCAGCCAGTCGTTGCCCCGGTCGTCCACCGGACAGCCGGCCACCTCCAGCCGCTGGGCCACCCTCCGCAGCGCGAGGACGGGGTTCCCCTCCCCGCTGAACCGGATCACGTTGCGGCCCGCCAGGTCGGAGGCCGGCCGGATGTCCCCGAACTCGACGATCACGGTGCGCTCCGGATAGGCCATCAGCACCATCCCCAGTTCGATCAGCACGTTCTGGCGCGGCTGACCGTGCGGGACCCGCTCGTGCGCCGGCTCGGCGGACCCCTTCAGGTCGTCGTGGAGCACGGCGACGTCGTCCGGGGTGAGCAGCACGAGCGCGGCCCCGGCCACCGAGGGCGCGTGGGCCACCACCTCGCCGATGAACGGGGAGGCCAGGCCGGTCGCCCCGACCAGGTGCTCCCATTCCAGGGGGTTGAGTCCCAGCCTGCGCAGCAGGCCGAACATCTCCCGCCGGACCTGCTCGTCGCGGCCGTGGACCACGAAGACGTTGCGGTTCCGCTCGGGCCCGGCCTGGGGCCGCGCCTCCGTCTCCCGCGCGGCGGCCCGGTCGGCGCCGCGGTGGACGGTCTTGCCGGTGGAGAGATCGATGTTCCCGTTGCCGAAGTGGTTTCCGTAGAGGGTCGCGCCGCGGCCCGCTTCCTGGTCCGTCATGGGGTCGGGTGTCCTTGTCCTCGGTCTTCGTGCTCGTACTCGTGCTCGTGCTCGTGGTGTCCGTCGTGGGCGTGGCCGTCCCGCCGGTCGCCTCCGCGGGAGGTCACTTGCCGTCGACCCGCTTGTCGCGCGAGAGGTCGATGTCACCGGTGCCGAAGTGGTTGCCGGTCAGGACGGTGGTCTGGTTGCGCCGGTGGTCCGCCAGGTCGACCTGGTGCTCGCGCAGGAAGCGCTCGACGAGGTGCAGCAGCCGGCGCTCCACGATCCGGGTGTACTTGTCGGCGTCCGACTCCTGGAAGTAGTGGTGGTAGGAGTCGCTGCAGGCCAGCTCGCGGATGCTGGTGCGGGCGCCGCGGTTCACCGCGAGCGTCGCGTACCGGCCGAGGCGGAACTCGCTGCGGTCCGCGACCGTGACGAGCTCGACCTCGAAGCGCCGGCCCTCCCGGTAGTGCCGGCGGAGCCGGGCGAGCCCCGCCAGCAGCGGGCCCAGCGGCAGCAGGAACCGCCAGGAGCGGCCCAGCACGTGCCGCAGGGAGTCCCGGGCCGCCCACAGCAGCAGCCGCCCGTCCAGCCGCTCCGGCAGCCGGTCGACCAGGTGGAACTCGGAGATCACCGGGGTCAGCACATGGCTGTGGAACTCGGTGTGCAGGGTGTTGCCGCGGATGTCGAAGCCGACGAACAAGGAGGTGACCAGCTCCTCCTCCCAGGAGCCGATCCGGGCGCACAGGTACTCCCGGGACGCCCCGTAGCCCTCCGCCCAGTGCTCGCCGCCGTCGGCACCGATCGCGGGCAGCGGGCTCCAGCCCTGCCCGGCGGACCGGTCGTGCACGGTGACCGCCCTGGCGTAGCTGCGGCGCTCCACGGTGAGCGTCTCGATCCGCTCGGACTCCCGTGCCCGGTCCCGCAGTTCGGCGGTGAGGTGGAGCTGGACGAACTCGGCCAGCTCCGCGACGTCGAACGGCACGACGGGCCGGCGCCCGGTGACGACCGGGCCCGCGGGCTCCCCGGCCCGGCGGGGGTCCGGGTCGGGTTCCGTCCGGCCGAGGATCCGGGCGACCAGATCCGCCGCGTCGTTCCCCTCCTCCGGCTCCCCTAGCAGCAGTTGCGCGTTCGACCACCGGCGCAGCCGGGTGCCCGCGCCGACGAACGGCCGGTAGCCGCCGAAGTAGGCGAGGCCGTCCCGGGCCGACTGCTCCCCGTCGATCTTCCCGACGAGCGCGTCGTCGAGGAGGGGGGACGACGGACGGCCGCCGTCGAACCCCCCGGCCGCCCCGCCGTTCGGCCCGCGGTCCTTGAGCCGGGTGACCAGGGTGTGCAGGGTCGCCACCCGCCGGAGGTAGTCGGCGGACCACCACAGCCAGCCGGCGAGCAGGAGGAAGGAGTAGCGCCCGATCACGTCGGCGCCGGCGAGCACGAACAGCAGGACCGCGCCGGCCCCGAGGTACACCCAGGAGTCGCGCTGCAGCTTGCGGGCCGCGAGGGCGTGCGCGAGCACCGGCACGGCGTCGTAGCCGAACGAGGGGGCGACCGCACGGGCGCGGTGGGTCAGCAGCTCCCTGATGACCGCGCGGCGGTAGTCCGGGGAGAGGTAGGTGCCCGCCGCGAGCAGCCGGGTGGCCCGGCTGCGGGCGTCCACCCCCGGCGGATCGGTGGGCCCGTCCGGGCCCGGGGGCGCGGCGAGGGAGACGCCGTGGATGGTCATCCGTCGTTCAGAGCTCCTGTCGTGGAGGGGATCGTCGGAGCGGGGATCGCCCGGGCGGGGGACAGGTCCGGCCGCGGCCCGGGGTCCGGCCCGCCCTCCGGACCCCGGGTGGCCGGGAACGGCGCCTTCGCGCCCGTGCCGGCCCACCGTCATCCCGTCCGGGCGACGGTCGCCCTGCTGATGACACCGTCGGTGACGGTGTAGACGCCGCGGAAGCGCCGGAGCGTGCCGTCGCTCTGCCGGGCCTCCAGCGTCGCGGTGACCGCGGAACCGTCGACCGAGAGCACGGTCACCGTGGTGGAGGTGGTCCCGTTGAAGCCGGCGACGAAGGTGTCGTAGTCACCGGCGAGGTTGCGCCCGCCGAGCAGCCAGGCCGTGCGGTAGGAGCCGGTGTTGACCGCCGCGTAGTAGTCGCGCAGCACCGCGTCGGGCTGGGCGGTCCCGGTGGACGCGGCCGACGCCGTCGCCGTCGCGGACGCCGTGGCCGAAGCCGTCGCGGAGGCCGTCACGGAGGCCGTCGCCGGGCCGGAGGGCGAGGAGCCGAACCAGGACGACGACGGCGAGGCCGGGGACGTCCGGGAGACCGTGGGCGACGGCGTGCGCGTGGCCGAGGGCGTCCGGGTGGCCGTGGGCACCGTCCGGGTGGGCGCCACCGGCGGCGGCTCGTCCGGCACCCCGTAGCCACCGTTCCGGGAGCCGGTCGGGTAACCGTCGTCGAAGCCGCCCCCGTCGTCCGTCCCGAACGAGATTCCGCCGCCGAGCCCGAGCAGCAGCACGAGCACCGCCAGCGATCCCCCCGTGAAGGCCAGCACCCCGGTCCGGAGGTTCCCGGGCGGTGGCAGCAGCGACGGCGGCCGGTGGACCGGACGGGTCCCCGGCGCCCGGATCGGCGGCGCTTCCACCGGGGCCGAGGGCTCCGGGATCTTGTCGTTCAACGCGGACCTCCTGTGCGGTCACCGGCGGATCGGGGTGCGGGACCCGGCACGTCCGGCCGCGCGCCCCGGCCGTTCTGCCCAGGCCCCGGGCCCGCGGACCGACCGGTCACCGCCCCTCGCCCGATCCGACCAGCCCCCTTGCTTCCGCGGCCACAACCGGGGCTCTTCCGATCCGCTTCCGATGCACTGGTGGACCGGGTGACGGACGGGGCCCCGGTGACGGATGCGACGGGAGCCACCGGAGTACGCCCTCCCGGCTGCTCCCGCGCCCCGCGTCGGGGGCGCCATCACCGCCGCCCCCGGCACCCTCGCCCTCCGGGTGGGCCCGGACCCAGCACAACACCCGGTTTGCCGCATGCGACCGGCGGCTCGACAGTGCCGAACACAAGTCCGCCGAGGCGGAGGCCGTTCGCCTCTCCGGTCCCCGCCGTCTCCAGGTCCTCGTCGGCGCGGCCGGCGCCGCTGCGGCCGCCGCCGCGCTCCTCCCGCTCCTCCGGTGCAACACCACGCCCTCGCCCGCCCCGTCTCCGGGCGGGCGAGGGCGCTTCGTCGTGCCCGGGCCCGGTCAGTACGTCGGGCAGAGCATCATCCGGACCACGGTGAGGATCCGCGCCGTCTTCTCCCCGCCGAAGCCCTGCGGATGCTGCGGGCTCGTGAACCGCTGGGCGGTCAGCTCCAGAAGCTTCGTCCGGTCCTTGGGGGACTGGGCGACAGAGCTGCACCGATCCCGCCCCGGCCCGCGCCCGGTCGGCTTGTCCCGACGATCTCCGGATCGATGGCCGTGAGAGATGCGATGCACTTCGTCGTCGTGACCGTGTCCGGGCTTCGGCGGGAGGCCGCCCGGACCGGCCGAGACAGGCGCGGCCGACGTCGTCCCGGCGGGCGTCGGCGCCCGGGCGGGCCTCTGTCGCGGCGGCAGGCGGTGTCGAGCCGGCGGCCGCCGCCACGGCCGGGGTGCCGGTGGCCTCCGTGTCGGTGCTCGGCATCGAGCTGGAGCACGCGGTCAGGCCGGCGAGCAGGGAGGCCGCCGCGAGGTCGGTGGTACGGGTGCGCATGGTCCCCCCTGATGAGCGGGACCATACCGACATGCCGGGGCCGGCAGTGCGCGAACGCCGGGGGAGCTACGGACGGGCCGCCGCCACGGCATCGGTGTACTGCTCGGTCGTCAGGTCCTCGTCCGTGATGCCGAGCGAGGTGAGCACCGAGCGGACAGCGGCGAGGGCAGGGGCGAGGTCGTCCTCCGGCGCCAGGGTCTCCAGTTCGATGAAGACGCCGTCGATCTCGGGCACTCGGACGAGCGTGGCGAGAAACTGCCGTCCATCCTGGGTGAACCCGTAGTTGCGGCACCGCTTCTCGAACGCGATCCGTGGGACGAACCCCAGCGCGCGAACGATCTCGTGAGCGGCCTGTTCGTCGTCGACCCGGGTCTCCGCCTCCGGCTTGGAACCGGACGCTTCGTCCACACGGGCGCCCTTGTAGGTCAGCACGGTGCGGGTGTCGTCGGGGCCGTGGACGGTGCGAATGCGCAACTCTCGGTCGGCGTCCATCAGGGACCCGTCGGGTGCGTCGTAGTAGGTGTCGCGGTAGACCTCGGCGATCCCGGGGCCGTAACGCTCCTCAAGGGCGGTGAGGACCCCCTCAGGGTCCCGGACCGCGGCCTTGAGCTCGGCTTCGATCGCCATTGCCGTCCCTTCGTCAGATGACCTGCTCCGCTTCGGCCACCATGGCCTCGTACTGGCGGCGCCAGCCCCGGTACAGTGGACCGCCGACGGTGGCCAGCACCTTATAGGTTGCCGACTGGTGCCCCTCCCACTCCCGGTCGAATGCGCTGACGTAGACGGCGTTGTCGAGCCGGATCGTCCGCCACACCGGCAGAGTTCGGTACCGGTAGGCCTCGACATGGCCGACGGCGGCCAGGTCACGGAGCTGGGCTTCGGCGAGAAGGACCCCGCTTGCGAGGGAGTCCGGGGACTCGCCGATCTCGCGCGCACGCTGGATCAGCGCCGGCGATTCAGGGTGGAGCAGGAGGACCCGGAGCCGCGGTCGTGTGTTGGCACCACGATCCAGGTGCGGGCGAAGCAGCGAGTCACGCAGGGCGAGAAGTCCCAGCCCCCGGATGGCGAGGACATCGATCTCCAGGGCCGCCCTGGTCGAACGCTGAATTTCGGCGGCGGCCGATGCCTGGTCGGAGTAGACCCGGACGATCTCCGGGAACGCCGCGAGGTCGAATGCGGCCCCGGGGGTTCGGGTCTCGCGGCGGGGAGCGAGGCCGAGTTGCTGTCGGGCGGTGGTGGGCATGTTGAGTCCGTCCGCGATGCGCTCGAAGACGTCGAGGCGGCTGACTTCACGGCGGCCGTTGATGATCTCGTTCACGCGCCCCTGGGTCATGCCCACCTGGGCTCCGATACGCGCCTGGCTGACACCGCCGTGGTGCTGCACATACCGGAACACCGCCCCGACGTCTCTCTCCCGGAGGGCGGCCTGTACCTGGCTGTTCTGCCATGCAGCGTCCGGCAGCTTGATCGGTTCGAGTGCAGTGCCCATGGCAGTCCTGTCGTCACGATCCATCCCACCGTGAGATTACCGTCCGGATATGGGCCCGGACGCTCAGTTGGCCGAAGCTCGTCAGGGACGGTGCACGATCGCGGACCGGGCCGGCGGTCCGGCGGCATGGTACGGAGGAGGACCACGTGGGCTGGACTGCGGGTGAGGACTGGACTGTCAGCGTCGAGGAGCACCTGGACCCGACCGAACTTCCACCGGTGGCGGCGCTGACCGCTGTCTGGCAGGTGGTCAGGGCTCTGGATCTCGACGACCAGCAGCGCGCGGCCCTGCGCCTCCTCTTCGGCACCGGAGGTACCGAGATGGTCGAAGGGGCACTCGACGGCGGTCAGCTGGACTTCCCGGTCGTCCTCCCGGACCGGCGGATCGTCATCCGTGTGCGCCGCGGTGACGGCCTCACCGCCCGCCAGCGGCACGCCGAGCGGTACCGGGTGGTGCAGCAGCCGCGCCAAGGCCGGAACCCCGGCTTGTGGATCGTGGAGGACACCGCGACGGGCCTGCCGGTGCAGGAGGACGGCCGTGTCCTGCGGTGGGGAATCGCGTCGAGCGCGGAGTCCTGGATCAGCAGGGAGCTGGCCCGCGGCGACTACCGGGGGAAGGCCGGCCATGCGTCCTGACCCCGCCCCCGGGCCCGGTGCGCTCACCCTGGCCCACGCCGTGTCGGTCGCCGCCCTGGTGGTGGTCACCGTGCTGCTGGTCGTCTCCGCCATCCACCACCACCACCAGGAGCAGAGCATGCCGCTCTTCCGCAAGTCCAGCCCGCCGCCCGCGGCGCCCGCCGCCGACCGCGCGCAGGCCGCCGCCGAACAGGCCGAGCTGGCCCGCTACGCCATCGAGGACAGCGACGGTCCGGCCGCCGAGTTCCGCCGCCACAAAGCCGTCCGCGCCGCGACCGGCCGGCGCATCCGGCCCCGCGACGAACCCGACGGCGACCACGACTGACCAGTACCCTCGGGCCAGCAGCGGGCCTCCCGCAGGGGCCCACCACCCGACACAGGGACCCTGACCGGCGGCTCGTGCGCCGGTCAGGGT
>NZ_JBHJRC010000009.1:0-75830 GCF_042261735.1 Kitasatospora sp. NPDC056327
AGTCTTATGCCCATCTCCACCGCCAACAATATTTTCCGGCCGGGGTCTCCGCCACCCACCACCCCCGGCGGGCGTTAGTGCACCGAACAGCCGCCCGGCCGGCCGGAGCGTCCGCGCGCACCGACGCGCGAGCCACGAAGGGACATCACCCGTGACCCCGAGACCCCTGCCCGGCCCACCGAGGCCACCGGCGCCCCCGGTCCCGTCCGCACCGCTCGAACTGCCCGTGGAGCTGGCCCGCGGGCTGGCCCACCACCACGGGAGCGCCTACCGCGCCCTCGTCCGCAGCGGCCTGGAGGAAGCCGCCGCCGCCCTCGCCCGGCCGACCGCCACGGTGGTCTTCGGCGGGCACTTCAGCGCCGGCAAGTCCAGCGTGCTGAACCTGCTCATCGGCCGCCCGCTGCTCCCGGTGAGCGACTTCCCGGAGACCGGCGTGGCCTGCGTGATCCGGCGCGGCGCCGCCGACCGCGTCACCGTCGGCGCCGATCCCTCGGGAGCGGGCCGCGGAACGGACGGGCCGGTGCGGGAACTCCCCTGCACCACCGAGGCGATCGCCGACGCCGTCACCCTGCTGACCCCCGACGGCTCCTACCGCCTGCCGGACCTCGAACGGCCCCGCCGGGTGCTCATCGAGCTGGCCGACGCACCGCTGCCGCCGGGCAGCCGCTGGACCGACTCCCCCGGCATCAACGACCTGCCGGAGATGACGGCCCGCGCCGCCGAGGCCGCCGAAGGCGCGGACGTCCTGGTCTGGGTGGTCAACTCGCGCCAGCCGCTGTCCACCGTCGAGGAGGACTTCCTCCACGAGTACCGCGAACGCCACGGCCCGGACTCGGTCGCCGTCCTGGTCAACGTCTTCCTCACCGAGGACACCCCCGAACGGTGGCAGCACTTCCTCGACCACCGGGCCCACTTGCACCGGCAGCGCCTGGAGCAGGCCCTCGGCGGCCGGCTGCCGGCCGAACTCGCCTTCGTCAGCGCCCGCGCCGCCCTCGCCGACCCCGCGCACTACGGCGGCCCGGAGGCCCGCGCGCTGGTCGCCCGGCTCACCGACGGCGGCGGTGACCGGGCGGACGCGGCCCGCCGCCACCGGGCCGCCCTGCTGCTGCGCCCGCTGGCGGAGGAGGCCGCGCTGCGGGCCCGCGGCGAGCGTGCCCGGCTCGACCAGGTCGCCGCGGAGGCCGAGGCCGTCCGCTCCGAACTCGCCGTCGCCGCCGCACGGTTCCGCGCCGCCGTCGAGAGCGAGCTGGACCGGTCCGCCGAGGCCTGGCCGGCCCGCACCCGCGCGTGCGCCGACCAGGTCGTCGCCCGGCTGGCCGCCGGCCCCGTCATCCGCGACGGCGGCTACGGGACCGAGCTCACCGGGCTGCTGCGCACGGCCTCCCACGACCACTGCACGGCGCTGGCCGCCGCCGTCTCCCGGCACGCCGACCGGACCGGCCGCAGCCCCCTGGACGGCCCCGCCGCCGGCCGGCTCGCGATGCTCCTGCGCCCGCTCGACGCCGTGGTGGAGGTCCCCGGAAAGCTCAGCGGCCGCCTCCCCGAGGTCCGTTCGGCGGGGCTCGGCGGCACCGTCAGCCGACGGCTCGGCTCGATGATGCCCTCGCTGTCCGCCAAGACCCTGCGGGCGATCGACAGCGCGGTGAACTCCGCGGCGGACACCGTGCAGCGCGCCCGGGACGCGGCCGAGACCGCCGTCCCGGACCGCGAGCGGACCCAGGCCAACGTCCGCGAGGCCGCGGCCGCCGCGGTCCGGCACGCGGCCGGGCGGCGGGAGGCGGTGCTGGCCCTGATCTTCGAACGGTGCCGCCCGCTGACCTCGCCCCCCGCCGCACCCGACCCCGCGCCGCTCGCGGTCCTCGACGAACTCAGCGCCCTGCTGGCCCGGTTCACCGCCGAGGCCGAGCGCACCGGCGACGGCGGCCCCGGGCGGAGCCCGCGATGAGCGGCGTCCTCGGCCTCGACGTGCAGTACTCGCACACCGTCCCGGCGCTGCGCGAGACCGGCGCCGCCGTGCCGCTGCGCGACGGGCACCGGGCGCTGATCCCCAACGCGGTGCTGCCCGGCGGCGCCTGGGGCAGCCCGGCGGCCGAGGAGGTGCTCGGCCTCGGCCCCGCCACCCCGGAGCGGCTCTTCGCCTGGCGCCGGGACCCGTGGTCGCCGGAGTTCCTGCGCGGCCTGCGCGACCGGTCGGCCCGCTACCTCGGACTGTCCGCGGACCCGCCCGCGCACGGCTACCGCACGGTGGTCTGCGCCGGACCCGACACCCCGGACGACGCCGAACGGCGCTGCGAGGAGGCCGGGCTCGGCACCGCCGCCCGCGTCACGCCCACCGACGCGCTGCTGTGCCGGCGCCTCGCCGAACCGCAGCCGCTGCCCCGGGGCGGCACCGTGCTGGCCGTGGTGTGCGCGGAACGCTGGACCGCGCTCGGCTCGTACCGCCTCGTCCAGGAGGACGGCCGCACCACCGCCGTGCGCAGCGGCCCCCCGGTCCTGCGGCCGGAGGGCGCCGGCGCCTGGACCGAGCTGCTGGCCGGAGCCGTGCTCGCCCGGTCCGGCGAGGGCACCCCCGCCCGGGACCTGCTCGCGCTGCTCGACGGCGCCCTCGAATGCGCCTCCCGGCTGGACCTCGCCGCCTCCGTCCCCTGGCAGGGGCCGCTCGCCGAACGCCTCTCCCCGCCGCTGGTGGTGTGGCGGGACGAACTCGCCCGCAGCCCCGCCGTGCTGGAGACCGTCGACGCCGTGCGCCGGCACGCCGTCGCGGCGGCGCCCGACCTCGTCCTGCTCGGCGGCAGCGGCGCCGTCTGGCCCTTCCCGCACACGGCCCTCGGCGCGGTGGCCCCGGTGTGGCGCAGCAGCGACCCGGCCCTGGACCTCGCGGCCGGCGCCGCCTGGTGGCCGGCGCTGCGCGACCGGTTCGGCCCGGCCCCGGCGTTCCGGCCGGCCCCCGCGCCGCTCCCCCGGCCCGGATCCGGGAGCGCCGGCGCCGAACGCCTCGGCTCCGGGACGGCCGGGGCCCGGACCCGGGCCCGTGGCACCGCGCACCACGACAGCGGGTCCCACGACGTCGCGCCCGACGCCCCCCGGCCCGACCGCCCAGGCCCCGGTTCCGGCCCCGGCCCCGGCCGCACGCCGTCCGACCGCCCCGACCCCGACCCCGTACTCTCCGCGGAGGACATCCCGCCATGGCAGCGCTGAGCCCCGCCGGTGCCACCGGCCCCCTGGTCCCGGCCCGGTCCGGCATTCCGGGATCCACGGCCGGGAGCGGGGGCGGGTCCGCGACCGGCACCGGCCCCCGGGAGGCCGGACCGGCCCGCGACCGGCTCCCGCCGGACATGCCGCAGCTCCTGCTGAGCCTGCTGGAACGCCGCTACCTCACCGGTTTCGACCCCGCCCGCTGGCGGATCGACGACCCGACCCCGGCCGCCCCCCGGCCGCTGCTGCACGAGGTCCTCGCCCTGGGCCGGCCGGACCCCGCCGAGGAGTGGGGCGCCGCGCTGCCGCGCGCGCTGACGTCCTGCCACGGCGGCGGCCACCTGCTCAGCGTCGCCGTGCACGGCGACGGCACCCGGCACCGCTTCCACTGGGGCGGCCGCCGGCTGGTCGGCGTCTCCAGCGGCTCCACCGAGGACTACCTGCACGGCCAGGCCGGCGCGCTGCGCGCCCAGGTGCCGGGCCTGGAGCTCGGACCGCCGCGCCACCCGGACGAGGAGGGCCACGCCGAGCTGACGGCCTTCCTGCGCACCGCGCCCGCGCTCGCCCTGATGACCGGGATCCCCGCCCCGGCCCACGGCCGCCACCCGGCGCCCTTCCAGTCCATGGACCGCCTCGCCGCCGCCGTCGGCGACCGCCGGTACGCCGTCGTGGTGGCGGCCGAGCCGCTGGGCGCCGCCGAGCTGGACGCCACCCTGGACCACTGCCGCCGGCTGCGCGGCGAGATCCACGGGCTGGTCCGCGGCACCGTCAGCGACCAGCAGGGCGAGAACAGTTCCGGCTCCGTCACGGAGTTCCGGGACGACCCCGAGGGCCTGCCCGCCCTGCTCACCAAGGTCGCCCTGTTCTGCGCCGTCGCCGGGGCCCTCCCCGGCCTCGCCCCGGTGGCCGGGTACGCGATGCCCGCCGGCCGGCTCGCCGCCCAGGTCGGCGGCCCCCGCACCTCGGTCCAGCGCACCACCGGCACCTCCAGCTCCCGCACCCGCAGCACCGACCTGCTCGACGCCACCGCCGAGGCCTGCGAGCGGGTGCTGCAGCAGCACATCGACCGTCTGGAGTCCGCCCGGGCCCAGGGCTGGTGGCGCACCGCCGTCTACCTGGCCGCCGACGGCGAGGGCACCCTGGAGGCCGTCGCCGGGGCGCTGCGCGGCATCTGCGCCGGCGAGGCCACCGCGCTGGACCCGCTGCGGGTGCTGCGGCTGCCGCCCGCCGGACTGCGCGGCGCGGCGCTGTCGGGGCGGGTGCTGCGGCTGACGCCGGCGGACGGCGGGGCGGGCCACCCGCTCGGCCAGGTCTTCGACGCCCTCGCCACCAACGTCACCTCCGCGGAGCTGGCGGTCCTGGTCGGACCGCCCCGCCGGCCGGTGGCGGGCCTGCCGGTGCGCGAGGTCGCCGAGTTCGCGCTGGCCGTCCCCGCCCCGGGGCCCGCAGCGGTGACGGTCGGCCGGCTGCGCGACGCCCGGGGGCGCGAGCACCAGCCGGTCACCCTGTCGGGCGCGGCGCTCAACCGCCACGTCCTCATCACCGGCATGACCGGCTACGGCAAGACCACCACCGCCAAGAACCTGCTGCTGGAGGCCCACACCGACCTCGGCGTCCCGTTCCTGGTGATCGAACCCGCCAAGGCGGAGTACCGGCGGCTGGCGGACCACCCCGCGCTCCGGGGCGGCCTGCGGGTCTACGGGGTGGGGCCCGACGCGGAACTGCCGCTGCGGATCAACCCCTTCGTCCCGGTCGCCGGGGTGCCGCTCTCGCGCCACGTCGACCTCCTGAAGGCCGTCTTCAACGCCTCCTTCCCGATGTTCGCCGGGATGTCGTACGTCCTGGAGGACGCCATGATCGAGGTCTACACCGAGCGCGGCTGGGACCTCCACACCTCCGCCAACGACCTGCTGGGCCCCCGCCCGTCCGCGGCCGACCTCGCGGCGCTCGTCCCCTCGATCGGCGACCTGCACGAGCGGATCGAGACGGTCCTGGAGCGCCGCGGCTACGGCCGCGAGGTGCACCAGAACCTCGGCGCGGCCCTGCGCTCCCGGATCGGCAGCCTCACGGTCGGCACCAAGGGCATGGCCCTGGACACCCGGCGCTCCGTCCCGCTGACCGAGCTCTTCGAGCGCCCCGCCGTGATCGAGCTGCGCAACCTGGGCGACGACGAGGAGAAGTCCTTCGTCATGGCGCTGCTGCTCTGTCAGCTGTACGAGTACGCCGAGAGCCGGGGCGGGCAGGACGGCGGCGAGGAGCGGCTGCGGCACCTGACGCTGATCGAGGAGGCCCACCGGCTGCTGCGCGCCTCCCGCGCCCCGTCCGGCGGGGAGAGCGCCGACCCGCAGGCCAAGGCGGTGGCGATGTTCACCGACATGCTGGCCGAGATGCGGGCCTACGGCGAGGGCTTCGTCGTCGCCGACCAGGTGCCCACCAAGCTCGCCCCGGACGTCGTGAAGAACTCCAGCGTCAAGATCCTGCACCGGCTGGTCGCGGCGGACGACCGGGCCGTCGTCGCGGCCGCCGTCAACCTCGACGAGGCGCAGAGCCGCCACCTCGGCACCCTGCCGCCCGGGGTCGCGGTGGTGCACGACGAACGCCTCGGCTCGGCCGTCCTGGTCGGCGTCCGGCGCCCCGACGCACCGGCCTCCAGCACGCCCGCGCCCGGGCCCGGGCCCGCCGCGACCGACCGCGGCTACCTGCACCGGCACGGCGGCTGCCGCCACTGCCCGCGCCCCTGCACCGTCCTCCACCGGGTGGAGCGCCCCGCCGCCCGCGCCGCCGCGGACCACGCCCTCACACCGTTCCTGGACGGCCTGCTGCTCAGCGCCCCGGAGCGGCTGTGGGAGAGCTGGACGGCCTGGCGCGCGGCCGCGCCCGCCGCCGAACCCGGCCTGACCTACTGCACCTTCGCCCAGGCCGCCCACCACTGGCTCGGCACCCGGCTCGGTCCCGACCCCGGGCTCCCACCCGTCCCCCAGGCGCCGGCGGCGGCTGCGCCCGAGGACCGCGGCGGGCTCCTCCTGGCCCGGGACCGGGCCGATCGCGCCCTCGCCCGGCTGTGCGCGGACTGGCTGACGGCCCAACGGCTCGACGACGCGGCCCTGCTCTCCCTGGAGACCGCCCGGGCCCGGCTGACCGGGCTGATCGCGTCCGCCCCGCCCCGCGAGCTGCCCGGCTGCGCCGAGTGCCCGATGCGCTGCCGGCTGCGTCCGCTGGTCGCCCCGGCGGCCGCCTCCTTCGCGACCGCCGTGGCCTCCTGCGCGACCCGCCCCGTCCCGCTGCCGACCCGTCTGCGCCAGTTGGACGCCCTGGCCGGCGAGCACCTGCCCGACGCGGGGGCCCTGTTGCCGCCGGGTCCGCGGGCCCGCTCCGCCCTGCTCTACTGCATGACCGTCACCGCCACCGCCGGCTCCCCGGCCCCGGCCGCCCCGGCATCCGCGGCTGCGGGCCCGCTCGCCGAGACCCTCGCCGCACTGCGCACCGCCCCCGGCGCGCCGTAGGACGTCACCGCTCCGGGACCCGGCCGCACATCGCGTTGCCGGGCTCGGACGGGTCGGCGCTGATCCAGAACTGCTCCCAGAGGAGGGCGAATTCGGGGCGGCCGAGATACCCGTCGCCGTCCAGGTCGAGCAGCTCGAACACGTCGGCGGTGTCCACGCTCCGGCCGTGCCAGACGTCGACCAGACGCGCGTGCTCGTCCCGCGAGATCCGGCCGTCGCCGTTCTCGTCCACCGCGTCGAACACGGTGTCGGCGGTTGCCGTGACCACGTCCCGCAGGGCGGGGAGCCGGTCGACCAGCGCCAGGAACTCCTCCCGGTCGACCGTGCCGTCGCGGTCGGTGTCGGCGACCGCGAGGAGATGGTCCCACCACCCCGTCATCAGCGCCTCGACCCGATCCCTCAGCGCCGGGTCCCGCCGGACGGCCGGCAGCCGGCTCCAGCGCTCCGCCAGCGCCTCGAAGTCCCCCTTCCGCAGACACCCGTCGCCGTCCGTGTCGAACGCCGTGAACACCTCGCGCAGCTTGCGCCGCTGGAACCCACTGGCCATCAACGGTCCCCTCCTCCGTGCCGAAAGACCGGACCACCGCGTCGCCCCGCCGGAGCGCGCGGCGGCGGACTGGTGACGATAGGTGCGGCGCGGGGGACCGTGCCGGACTTCGGCGGAAGCACCGGCACGAGGGCCCCGGCCGTGCTACCGGCCGGGCGCCGGCGCGCCGGGTACGGGCCGTCCGCAACGCGCCGTCCGGTGCGGCCCGGCATGCGGCCGGGGTCGGGGGAACGCTCATCCCCCCGTAGGAGCCGCCGTCCCCCCGGCGGTGCGCCCGGCGGCCTCCCCCGGGCTGAGGTATCACCCGGCCGAAAGGAGAATTGATCGACGCTTCCCGATGACCTCATCATGGAATCACCGCCGCACGACGAGATCATTGGGGAGTTTCCCTCTATGGACGCCGTACGCCACATTTCCCCGCCGGATTCCTCGGCGGCCCGCAGCGAAACAGCACCGGAACCGGCGCCGGCCGCCGGTTCCGGGGTCACGGAATCCGGCACGGCGCGGCCCGACGGACACGGCGCGCCGGGGACGCTGCCCGGCCTGGTCGCCGCGCAGGCCGCCGCGACGCCCGACGCCGTGGCGGTCGTCCACGACGGGCGGGAGCTGGCCTACGCGCGGCTGGAGGAGCGCGCCACCCGGCTGGCGCACGGGCTCCGGGCCCGCGGAGTCGGCACGGAGACGCCGGTCGCCGTGATGCTCGACCGCGACTCCGAGCTGATCGTCGCCCTGCTCGCGGTGCTCAAGGCCGGCGGGGCCTTCGTGCCCGTCGACCCGTCCTACCCCGCGGAGCGCGTGCGGCACATGCTGGACGACTCCGGCGCCCGGGTGGTCCTGGTCCGCCGGGCCCTGCGCGACCGGGTCCCGGCCGGCACCGGGCCGCGGCCCGCGGTGGTGGAGGTCGACGACGAGGACTCCTTCGCGCCGGCGCCGGACGCGCCGCCGCTGCCGGTGCCCCGGCCGGAGCACCTGGCGTACATCGTCTACACCTCGGGGTCGACCGGGCTGCCGAAGGGCGTCATGGTCGAGCACCGCGGGATCGTCAGCTATCTGCGGGGAATGCTGCACCATTTCCCGATGGGTCCCGGGGACCGGATGCTCCAGGCGACATCGCTTTCCTTCGACGTCTCCGTCTACGAAATATTCCTTCCACTGCTGACCGGCGGCGCCACGGTGCTGCCGATTTCCGGCAGTCACACCGACGCACGCTACCTGAGCGAACTGATCGAGGAACAGCGGGTCACTTCCCTGCACATGGTGCCGTCCCTGCTGCGGGCCTTCGCCGACGGACTCGACCCGGAGCGCTGCACCGGGCTGCGCCGGATCTTCGTCAGCGGCGAGGCGCTGGATCCCGCCCTGGTGGAGGCCGTGCACAAGCGGCTGCCGGGCGAACTGGTGAACCTCTACGGGGCGACCGAGGTGTCGGTCGACTCGACCTGGTGGACCGCCCCGCGCGACCGCCCGGACGCACCCGTGCTCGTCGGCCGGCCGATGGCGGGCGCCACCTGCCACGTGCTGGACGAGGAGATGCGTCCGGTGCCCGCGGGCGCCGAGGGCGAGGTCTACCTCGGCGGCGCCAGCGTCACCCGCGGCTACCACGCCCGCGCGGTGCTGACCGCCCGGCGCTTCGTCCCCGACCCCTTCGGCCCGCCCGGCAGCCGACTGTACCGGACCGGGGACCTGGGCCGCCTGGCCGACGACGGCGACCTGCTGCTGCTCGGCCGCATCGACCACCAGATCAAGCTGCACGGGCGGCGGGTCGAGCCGGGCGAGATCGAGGCCGCCATGAACGCCTTCCCCGAGGTCGGCAACGCCGCCGCCGTGGTCACGGGCGAGGGCGAACAGGCCGTGCTGACGGGCTACTTCACCGGCGAGCGGGCCGAGCCCGGAGCGCTGCGGGAGTTCCTCGCGGGGCGTCTGCCGGCCGCGCTGGTGCCGGCCCGGCTGCAGCGGCTCGGCGAACTGCCGCTGTCCCCCAACGGGAAGATCGACCGGGCGGCGCTGGCCGCGATGGACACCGCCCCGCCGCCGGCGGGCGGCCCCGGCGGCCCGCGGACGGCCGGGGACCACGTGCTCGGGACCGTGCTGGAGGCGATGACGGCCGTCCTGGGCGGACCGCGGATCGCTCCGGACGACAACTTCTTCGGCCTGGGCGGCAATTCGCTGCACGCCACCCGGCTGGTCGCCCGGCTCCGCACCGAGCTCGACCCGGGCATCGGCGTCCGCCTCGTCTTCGAGCACCAGACCCCGGCGCTCCTGGCGGCGGCCCTGCGCGGCCCGGAGCAGGACGGCGCCGGGGACGCCGCCGCCGAGGTGCCGGAGACCGAACTGTCCGCCGCCCAGCACCGGATGTGGCTGCTGGCCCAGATGACGGACACCCCCGCCGAGTACGCGATCACGCTCGCGCTGCACCTCACCGGCCCGCTGGACACCGAGGCCCTGACCGCCGCGATGGCGGCCGTCGTCGCCCGGCACGACTCGCTGCGCTCCTGCTTCCCCGAGCGCGACGGCACACCGGTGCGCGCCGAGGTGCCCGCGGCGGCGCTGCGGCTGCGGACGGCGGCGCCCGCGCCCGCCGGGGACGTCGACGGGGTGCTGCGGCGCACGGCCCTCGACGGGATCGCCGGACTGGACCTCGCCGCCGGGCCGCTCTTCCGGCCGGTGCTGGTGCCGCTGACGGACGGCGCTCCCCCGGCGCCCCCGGCGCACCTGCTGGTGATCGTCCTGCACCACATCGTCTCCGACGGCTGGTCGACCGAACTGATCCTGGACGACCTCGCCACCCACTACCGGGCCCGCACCACCGGCCCCGCCGTGCCGGAACGGCCCCGGGTCGGCTACCAGCGGTACGTGGCGATCGAGCGCCGCAACGAGCGCGAGGGCGTCACCGAACGCCACCTCGGCCACTTCACCGAGCAGTTGCGCGGCGCCCCGGAGGAGGTGACGCTGCCCCTGGACCACCCCCGGCCCGTGCAGCGCACCGGACGCGGCGCCACCCTGCGGCTGGACCTCGGAGCGCAGGCGGCCGGCGCCGTGCGCCGGCTGGCCGCCCGGCACCGCACCACGCCGTTCGTGATCCTGCTGGCCGGGCTGAGCGTGCTGCTGCACCGCGGCGGCGGCCACCGCGACGTGGTGATCGGCAGCGCCGTCGCGGGCCGGTTCGACGCCGAGGTCGACGACCTGGTGGGGCTCTGCCTGAACTCGGTGGCGCTGCGCTGGCGGCTCGGCCCCGGGACGCCGTTCTCGACCGTGGTGGAGCGCGCCGGCGAGAGCCTGCTCGGGGCGATGGAGCACTCCGCCGCCCCGTTCGCCCGGGTGGTGGAGCGGCTCGGCGTCACCCGCGACCCCCGGCGCACCCCGGTCTTCCAGGTGATCGCCCTGTACGATGACTTCCCCGAGACCCCCGGGTTCCCGGGGCTGGACGTCCGGCCGCTGGAGACGGACGACGGCTCCGCGCAGAGCGACGCGCTGTTCACCTTCCGCCCGCCGGGCGAGGAGGGGCTGCCCGTCAGCGTCGAGTTCAGCACCGACGTCTTCGCCCCGGAGTCGGTGCGGCGGTGGGCCGGCCGACTGGCGACCCTCCTGTCGGCGGCGGCCGGGGACCCGGACGCCCCGGTGGGCGGGCTGGCGCTGCTGCCGGACGCCGAGCGGCGGGAGGTGCTCGCGCTGGGCACCGGCCCGGCCCGGCCGCTGCCCGCCGGCGGCACCCTGACCGGGCTGTTCGCCCGCCAGGCCCGGCTGACCCCGCACCGGGTCGCCGTCACCTCCGGCGCGGGCGGCGAGAGCCTCGACTACGCCGAGCTGGACGAACGTTCCTCACGGCTGGCGCACGCCCTGCGCGAGCGCGGCGTCCGGGCGAACACGCCCGTGGTGGTGTGCCTCACGCGGGGCACCGAGGTCCTCACCGCCGTGCTCGGCGTGCTCAAGGCGGGCGGCGGCTACGTGCCGGTCGAGCCCGACAACCCGCCCGAGCGCATCGCCCGGCTGATCGCCGACAGCGGCGCCCCGCTCGTCGTCACCCGGCGCGACCTCGCGGGGCCGCTGGCGGACGCGGCGCCCGCGCTGTTCCTCGTGGACGGCCCCGACGCGCTGCCGGCCGCACCCCCGGCCGCGTCCACGGCCACACCCCCGACCACACCCCCGACCACACCCCCGGCCCCGTCCACCGCCCCGCCCGGGCCGCCGCCGCTCCCCGGCGACCTCGCCTACGTGATCTACACCTCGGGCTCCACCGGCCGCCCCAAGGGGGTGATGGTCGAGCACCACAGCGTCGTCAACTACCTGGAGCGGCTCCAGGAGGCGTTCACCCTCACCGGCGAGGACCGGCTGCTGCTGAAGTCGCCGCTCTCCTTCGACGTCTCGGTCCGCGAGGTGTTCTGGGCGCTCTGCACCGGGGCCACCCTCGTGGTGGCCGAGCCCGGCCGGCACGCGGATCCGGACTACCTCGTCGAGGTGATCGAACGCGAGCGGATCACCGTCGTCCACTTCGTGCCCGCCATGCTGCACGTACTGCTGGAGACGCTGGACGGTCCGGGCCGCTGCCCGAGCCTGCGCCAGGTGATGACGAGCGGCGAGACGCTGCCGGTGGAGACCGCGCGCCGCTGCCTGGCCCTGCTCGGCGCCGAGCTGCGGAACATGTACGGCCCCACCGAGACCACGGTGGAGATGACCGACCTGGACTGCCGCGGCCGCACCGGCGCCGAGCGGCTGCCCATCGGCCGGCCGTTCCCCAACACCCGGGTCCACGTGCTCGACGAGGAGCTGCGGACGGTGCCGCTGGGGGTGGTGGGCGAGCTCCACGTCTCCGGCGACCCGGTCGCCCGCGGCTACCTGGGCCGCCCGGGCCTGACCGCCGAGCGGTTCCTGCCCGACCCGTTCGGGCCGCCCGGCACGCGCATGTACCGCACCGGCGACCTGGGCCGGTTCACGGCCGAGGGGCTGCTGGACTTCCAGGGGCGCAGCGACTTCCAGGTGCAGCTGCGGGGGCACCGCATCGAGTTGGGCGAGATCGAGAGCGTGCTGTGCGAGGAGCCGGGGGTCAGCGCGGCGGTGGCGGTGGTCCGGCGGGCGGAGAGCCCGGAGGCGGCGCACCTGGTCGTCCACGCGGTCACCGACGGGGGCCCGTACGGCGTCGCCGTCCCGGAGCTCCGCGAGGCGCTGGCCCGGCGGCTGCCCGGCTACATGGTGCCGGCGGCCGTCGTCGCCCTCGCCGCCCTGCCGCTGACGGCCAACGGCAAGCTGGACCGCGGCGCGCTGCCCGACCCGGCCGGCGCGGGGCCCGCCGGGGCGCCGGGGCGGCCGCACGGGGCGGCCGGCGGGGAGCCGGACGGGCCGGCCGAGCAAATGCTGGCCGGCATCTGGCGGGAGCTGCTCGGCGTCGCCGAGGTGGCTCCCGGGGACAACTTCTTCGCGCTGGGCGGCCATTCGCTGCTCGTCGCCACGCTGTCCGCCCGGGTCCGGGCCGAGCTGGGGGTGCGGGTCCCGCTGACGCTGTTCCTGCGCCACCCGGTGCTGCGGGACCTGGCCGCGGCGCTGCCCGCCGGGCCGCCGCCGCAGGGCGCGGACCCCGGTGACGGGCTGCGGCCCCGGGGCCTGGACCGTGCGCCGCTGTCGGCCGCGCAGCGCCGGGTGTGGATCGAGGAGCAGCTCTGGCCGGGCACCCCGGCCTACACCGTGCCGGAGGCGTTCCGGCTGCGCGGTCCGCTGGACGAGCGGGCCTTCGAGGCCGCCGTGGCGGAGCTGCTGCTGCGCCACGACGCGCTGCGCACCCGGGTCGTGGGCGGGGAGCACCCCGAGCTGGCGGTGTCCGCCGCCCCGGCGGCCGGCCTGCGCCGGGCCGACGTGCGCGGGGCCGGCCCGGCGGGGGCCCGCGAGCTGCTCGACGCCGTCGGCCGGCGGGTCTTCGACCTGGACGGCCCCCTGGTGGAGACGGTGCTGGCGCGGGTGGCGGACGACGAGTGGCTGTTCCTGTTCACCGCCCACCACCTGGTCGTGGACGGCTGGTCCTTCGACGTGCTGTGGCGCGAGCTGGAGGCGCTCTACCGGGTCCACTCGACGGGCGGGGGCGAGCGGCCGGCGCCCCCCGCGCTCTCCTTCACCGACTACGCGTGGTGGGAGGGCGAGCGCGTCGCCGCCGGTGCCGACCGGCCCCATCTGGACTTCTGGCGGCACGAGCTGGCGGGGCTGCCCGCGGAGCCCGCGGCCGCCGGTGCGGCGCCGGAGCGCCGGGGCGAGAGCCGGACGGTGCCGCTGGGCGCGGAGCTGTCGGCGCGGCTGCGGGAGGTGGCGGCCGCCGCGGGGGTGAGCCCGTTCGTCCTGACGCTGACGGCGTTCTCGCTCGCCGTCACCGCCGAGGGGCCCGCCGAGCGGCTGATCGGCGTGGAGCTGGCGGGCCGGGACGATCCGCGGACCGCGGACCTCGTGGGCCTGTTCGTCAACCACGTGCCGCTGCGGGTGCGCCGGCGGACGGGGGCCACCGGCCGGCAGGCGGTGGCCGAGGTCGACGCGGCCTGGCGCCGGGTGCTGGAGCACGCCCGGGTCTCCTTCGACACGATCGTCGCCGACCTGGGCGGGCGCCGGTCCCACGGCGGTGTCCCGGCCGCCGACGTGGCCTTCTCCTACCTGGACTCCCGGACGCCACTGCGGCTGGCGGGCCTGGAGGTGACGCCCGAGCAGCCGGGGTTCGGCGGCAGCGCCAAGTTCGGCCTGCTGCTGGAGGTGTTCGACACCCCGGAGGGCCTGGTCGGTGTCTTCGAGCACCGGCCCGGGCGCTTCGACCGCGCCCTGGTGAACCGCGTCAGGAACCGCTGGGAGGCCGTGCTGCTGGGCCTGCTGGGCGGCGGGGACGCCCCCCTGGACCTCGGGGACTGACGGGCCGGCGGCGCCGGCGGACGGAACGGACAGGACCCACAGGACCCACCGGACTGAGACGAGGGCGAGGAGTTGTCACCCACAACGCCGCCGGTCACCGCGGCCACCACCGAAACCACCAATCCCGTGCTCGACTACGTGCGGCGTGCCGTCGACGGCTACCCGGTCGTGCCGGTCCGCACCGTGCACACCGAGATCGCCGGCATCCCCCGCACCCTGACGCTCAAGCTGGAGGGGCACTCGCCCTGGCGGTCCGTCAAGGGCCGCACGGCGCTCAGCCTCGTCCGGTCGGTGGCGGACGACCTGACCGTGCCCGGGGCCACCGTCGTCGAGTCGACCTCGGGCAATCTCGGACTCGCGCTGTCGGCCATCTGCCGGGACCTCGGGCTGCGGTTCATCGCCGTCGTGGACCAGCGGCAGTCGCCGGTGCTCCGCAAGGCGATCGAGGACAACGGCGGCGAGCTGGACTGGGTCAAGACCCCGGACGACGCCGCCACCCACCTCCAGGACCGGATCGCCCGGGTGCGCGAACTCGTGCGGGACCTGCCGCACGCCGTCTGGCCCAACCAGTACGAGAACGACGCCAACTGGCGCGTCCACGAGTCGTGGACCGCCCCGGAGCTCGACGCGCAGGCCGGCCCGGAGGCCCAGGTGCTGTTCGCCGGGGTGTCGACCGGCGGCACCCTGGCCGGGCTGTCCCGGTACTTCCGGCACGCCCGGCCGAACCTGCGGATCGTCGCGGTGGACGTGCGGGGCTCGACGGTCTTCGGCGGGGTGCCGCGCCCGCGGGCGCTCTCCGGGATCGGCGCCAGCCGGCGCTCGGCGTTCCTGGACGGCACCGACTGCGACGCGGTCCTGCTGGTCGAGGAGCGGCGTGCCGTGGCCTGCTGCCACACGCTGCGCGCGGACACCGGGATCGCGGTCGGCGGCTCCAGCGGCGCCGTCCTGGCCGGCGCCCTGGAGTACTTCTACCGGCATCCCGAGGTGCGGCACGCCCTGTGCCTCTGCCCCGACCTGGGCGACAACTACGCCCCGACCGTGTACCACCCCGCCTGGCTCGACCGGATCGGCCTGCCCGCCGACGCCGGCCGGCTGCGGCACCGTACGGGCGCCGCCTGCCCGGGCTTCCGGGCCGACGCACCCGAGCACCCCGTACCGGACGACGAGGCGGCGGTGCCCACCGCGCCATCCGAGGAGGACGTACCGCGATGACCGCTTCCCGCACGACCCACGACGGCGGCCGGGCGGCTCCGCCCGCGGGCGGCGGCCCGCCCGGCCCGTACGCCGAACTGACGCTGTCCGCCCAGGAGGCGGCGGGCGCCCTGGCCCTGGCCGGCGCGTGCGCCCGCGACTACCCCGGCTCGGACGCCGCCGCCTTCCTCGCCGACGCGCCCGTGATCGCCCACGAACTCCCCCGGCGGGTGCGGACGTTCCTCGACCGGGCCCGGCTGGACGAGCGCCCGCACGTGCTGCTGCTGCGCGGCAACAGCGTCGACGACGAGCTGCTCGGCCCCACCCCGGAGCACTGGCGCAGCGCCCGCACCCGGGGCTCGCGCCCGTTCGGCTTCCTACTGGTGCTCTACGCGAGCCTGCTGGGCGACGTCTTCGGCTGGGCGACCCAGCAGGACGGGCGAGTGGTCACCGACGTGCTGCCGACCCGGGGCTCGGAGGACAGTCTGGTCAGCTCCAGCAGCCGCCAGGAGCTGGGCTGGCACACCGAGGACGCGTTCTCGCCCTACCGGGCCGACTACGTGGGCCTGCTGTCGCTGCGCAACCCGGACGGGGTGGCCACGACGCTGGCGGGAACGCCGCTGGACGCCCTGGACGAGCGCACGATCGACGTGCTCTTCCAGGAGCGCTTCCTGATCCGTCCGGACCACTCGCACCTCCCCGCCAACAACTCCGCACAGCGGCCGGACGACGGGGAGTTCGAGGAGATCGCCCGGGCGGTGCGCGCCCCGGTGCCGGTACCGATCCTCACCGGCCACCGGGCGGCGCCCCAGCTGCGGGTCGACAGCGACTTCAGCGCCCCGGCGGCGGGCGACGAGGAGGCGGCCCGGGTCCTGCGGCTCCTGCGGGAACGGGTCGACGCGGCCCTGTACGACCTGGTGCTCGGCCCCGGCGACGCGGCGTTCATCGACAATCGCCGGGCGGTGCACGGCAGGCGGTCCTTCCAGCCCCGCTACGACGGCCGCGACCGCTGGCTCAAGCGCATCAACGTCACCAGCGACCTGCGCCGTTCGCGCGTGGTGCGGGCCAGTGCCGAGTCCCGGGTACTGGGAGCGGGGCGGTGACCGGGCTGCCGGACGTGCCGGCCGCCGCGCTGGAGGACTGGCTGCGCGAGCGGTACTTCCGGGCGGAGCACGACATCAGCAGCAGCGGGGTGCACAACCACACCCTGGGCGACCTGCGCGCGCTCGACCCCGGGCTGCGCGACGGGGAGCTGGACTCGCTGGTGTTCCGGGACGGCCCGTCGCTGGGGGCGGAGCGGCTGCGCGCGGCCGTCGCGGCCCGGGTGCGCCCGGGGCCCGGCCAGGTCGTGATGACCACCCACGGGTCGAGCGAGGCGCTGTTCCTCGCCTTCGCCGCGCTGCTGCGGCCCGGGGACGAGGTGGTGGTGCCGGATCCGTCGTACCACTCGCTGTCGGTGCTGGCCGCCTCGGCGGGCGCGGTGCTGCGGCGCTGGCCGCTGCGGCCGGAGAACGGCTTCGTGCCGGACCTCGCGGACCTGCGGGCGGTGCTCACCCGCCGCACCCGGCTGGTGGTGGTGAACTTCCCGCACAACCCCACCGGGGCCTGCGTGGACCCGGCCGGCCGGGCGGAGCTGCTGGAGCTGGTCGGGGCCAGTGGCGCGACGCTGCTGTGGGACGGCGCCTTCACCGACCTGGTGTACGACCACCCGCCGCTGCCGGACCCCTCGCGGGACATCGGCCGCAGCCTGTCGTTCGGCACCCTGTCGAAGGCCTACGGCCTGCCCGGGCTGCGCGTCGGCTGGTGCGTGCTGCCGGCCGCGCTGGCCCCCGAGCTGGTGCGCGTGCGCGACTACCTGACGCTCAGCCTGTCCCCGCTGACCGAGCTGCTGGCGGCGGTCGCCGTGGAGCACGCCGACGAGCTGATCGGTCCGCGGCTGGCCGAGGCCCGCCGCAACCGGGACCTGCTGCTGGAGTGGGCGGCGGCGAGCGGGGGCGCGGTGGAGTGCCCGGTGCCGCGCGGCGGGGTCACCGCCTTCCCCCGGTTCCCGGGCGTCGGGAACACCAGGCCGCTGTGCGAGCGGCTGCTGGAGCGCCACGGCGTGCTGGTCGTCCCCGGGGACTGCTTCGGCCGCCCGGACCGGATGCGGATCGGCTTCTCCTGCCCGGAGGGCGAGCTGCGGCAGGGCCTCGGGGCGATCTCCGCCGAGCTCGCGGAGCTGCCCGGCGCGCTGGTCCGGGGCGGTGCCGGGTGAGCGAGCCGGCCGCCCCGGGCACGGCCGGCGGCAAACCCGCGCCGCTGCGCCGGAACCGGGACTTCCGGCTGTGGTGGGCCGGGACGATGGCCAGCGCCGTCGGCGACGAGGTCACCGCGGTGGCCCTGCCGCTGCTCGTCCTGATGCTCACCTCCTCGCCCCTGCACGCCGGCCTGGTGGGCAGCGTGGAGGCGATCCCCCCGCTGCTGCTGAGCCTGCCGATCGGCATGCTGGTGGACCGCGTCTCGCGGCGCCTGCTCATGGTCGGGGCGTCGCTGCTGAGCATGGCGTCGATCGTCACGGTGCCCGTCGCCCACCTGCTGGGCGAGCTGCACCTGCCGCAGCTCTACGCCGTGGCGTTCGTCAGCAGCCTGGCCGCCACCGTCTACCGCATCGCCAACACGGCGGCGCTGCCGGGCATCGCGGGCCGGGAGCGGCTGGGCGAGGCCGCGAGCCAGAGCGAGACGATCTGGGGCACCTCCGCGCTCGTCGCCCCGCCGCTGGCGGGTCTGATGTTCGAGTCGATGAGCCCGGCCGCGCCGTTCCTCCTCGACGCGCTGTCGTTCCTGGCCATCACCGCGGCGATCCTCGCGATCCGCTCCCGGCTCGGGCCGGACGGCACGCCCGCCCCGCTGCGCTGGCGGCGCGAGCTGACGGCCGGCATGCGGATCACCGCCCGGCTGCCGCTGGTGCGCACGCTGACCGCGCTGACCGCCCTCGGCGACTTCCTGTTCGCCGGCATCGGCCTGCTGCTGATCGTGCTCGCCAAGGACAGCGGCGCCTCCGGGCCCCAGGTGGGCACCGTCTTCACCGCGGCGGGGGTGGGCAGTCTGCTCGGTGCGGCGCTCGCGCCGCGGATCGAGCTGCGGCTGGGGCTGCGGACGGCGGTCGTCGGCAAGCACTGGCTGACCGCCGCGCTGTTCCCGCTGCTGCTGCTCGGCCTGCCGCCCTGGGGCATCGGGGCGGTGTGGGGCCTGGTGGCCGGGCAGGTCGCGGTGCTGAACGTGATCCAGATGAAGTACCTGATGAGCCAGGTGGGCGACGACCGGCTCGGCCGGGTGGAGGGCTTCATGACCTTCCTCTCCCGGAGCAGCCTGCCGCTCGGCTACGCCCTCACCGGCGTGCTGCTGGACCGGTTCGGCGCCTGGCGCACCCTCCTGGTGTTCGAGGGCGTCCTGATCGCCCTCGCCTGCTACTCCCTCGTCGGCCGCGGCCTGCGCGAGAAGCCCGCACCGTCCGCCGGGGACGGCGACGCACCCCCGGAACCGTCCACCGACCTGCCCCTGCTGACCCGGCCACGGAGCGACCGATGACCGATCTCGACCACACCACCTGGGACCTGCGCACCGAGGAACAGCGGCGCTCCTCCCCCGCCGCCCTGACGGGCCCGGAGCCCGCCTGGGAGTACGACACCACCCTGGTCCGGCTGGTCCTGGAGCGGGCCGCGCGGACGCCGGACGCCGTCGCGGTGCGGATCGGCGGCGGGCGGCTCACCTACCGCGAACTGGCCCGCGACGCCGCCCGCGTGGCGGCCTGGGCCGCCTCCCTGCGCAGCCGTGCCGGGGCGGACGGCGACGGCACGAACGGCGACGACGGCCTGCGGATCGGCGTCGTCGCGCACCGGACGCTGC
The DNA here is from genome assembly GCF_042261735.1 of Kitasatospora sp. NPDC056327. NCBI lineage: Bacteria > Bacillati > Actinomycetota > Actinomycetes > Kitasatosporales > Streptomycetaceae > Kitasatospora > Kitasatospora sp. NPDC056327. The sequence continues at coordinate 19,192 of NZ_JBHJRC010000009.1, forward strand.
CGGTCTACCCGGCCCTGCTCGGGGTGCTCGCCGCCGGCGCGGCGTACGTGCCGCTCGACCCGTCCGCCCCCGCGGCCCGGCTGCGGGAGACCGCCCGGCGGGCCTCGCTCGCCGCCGTGGTGACCGACGCCGAGGGCTGGGCCGGGCTCGGCCTGTCCGGGACCCCCGCCCTGCTCACCGACCGCGCCCTGCCGTTCCAGCGGGCCGGACTCGCCTCCGGCGCCCTCACGGAGTTCGACGCGCTGCCGGACCCCGGGCCCCGCCCGCTCCCGGGCCCGCGGCCGGGCGACGTCGCCTACGCCGTCTTCACCTCGGGCTCCACCGGCGCCCCCAAGGGCGTCCTGGTCGAGCACCGCGGCGCCGTCAACCTGGCGCGCTGGGTGGAGCACACGACCGGGATCGGCCCGGACAGCAGGGTCACCCAGAACGCCTCCCTGCACTTCGACGCCTCGGTCCAGCAGATCTTCTCCGCCTGGGCGGCCGGCGCGACGCTGCTCCCGGTGCCCGAGGCGGTGCGGGTGGACGGCGCGCTGCTGTACGAGTGGCTCGCGCAGGAGGGCGTCACGCACTGGGACTCGGTGCCCTCGCTGTGGGCGCCGGTCGTGGAGCACTGCGCCCGGCGCGTGGCGCAGGGCGAGCGGGTCCTGCCCCGGCTGCGGGCCGTGCTGCTGGCGGGCGAGGTGCTGCCGGCGGCCCGGGTCAACCAGTGGCGGCCCTGGCAGCAGGGGCACCGGCTGTTCAACATCTACGGCCCCACCGAGGTGACCGTCGACGCCACCAGCCACGAGGTGACCGGCCCGGTGACCGGCGGGGCGCCGCCCATCGGCCGTCCGCTGCCCGGCCTGCGCGCCCTGGTGCTGGACGCCGGCGGCCACCCGTGCCCCGTCGAGGCCGACGGCGAGCTGTACCTCGGCGGGATCGGCGTCGCACGCGGCTACCTCGGCGACCCGGCCCTGACCGAGGAGCGGTTCGTCACCCGGCCGGACGGACGCTGGTACCGCACCGGCGACCTGGTGCGCCGCACCACCGACGGCGAACTGCTGTTCACCGGCCGCCGGGACGACCAGGTCAAGGTGCACGGGGTGCGGATGGAACTGCCCGCCGTGGAGCGGGCGCTGTGCGCCGACCCCCGGGTCGGCGACGCCGTCGCGGTGGTCCTCGACGACGGCCGGGGCCGGCACGAACTGGCCGCCGCCGTGACCGTCCGGGAGCCGGTGACCGGCGCGGCCCTGCGCGCGGCGCTGGCCCGGGAACTGCCCGCCGCGATGGTCCCGGCCCGGCTGCTCGTGGTGGAGTCCCTGCCGCGCACCGCCAACGGCAAGGCGGACCGCAGGGCCTGCGCCGCCCTCGTGCGCGACTTCGCGGACACGGCGGAGGACGACGGTCCGGCCGACCGGCCGGTGACCGCCACCTGCCGGCGGCTGGTGACGCTGTGGCGCCGGGTGCTCGGCCGCGAGGACCTCGGTCCCGACGACGACTTCTTCCGCAGCGGCGGGGACTCCATCGCCACGATCAGGCTGCGCCGGGAGTGCGCCGGGGCGGGCCTGTCCCTCCGGGCGACGGACGTCTTCGGCCATCCCACCCCGCGCCGGCTGGCCCACCACCTGGACCGCTCCGGGGCGGCCCGGCCCGCCCCCGCACAGGCGCCGGACACCCCGGACGCGGCCGGACGGCCCGCCGGCGGCCCGCTCCCGCTGCTGCCCGCGCAGCGCCGGCTGGCGGTGGCGACGCTGCTGTCCGACCGCACCCCCCAGCCCGGCCTGGTCCAGGAGACCACCGTGTACGAGGAGGAGTTCGACGCCGGGGCGCTGCGCGGCGCGCTCGACCTGCTGGCCGAACGCCACGAGGTGCTGCGGACGGGCGTGGCGCAGGGTCCGGACGGCTTCCTCGGCCGCACCGCCGAGGAGGTGACCGTCCCGCTCGTGGTGCACCGGTTCGCCGGGGACGCGGCCGGGCGGACGGCCGTGGTGCGCTCGCACGCCGACGCCGCGCTGCGCGAGGAATTCGACCTGTCCGCCCCTCCGCTGCTGCGGGTCGCCGCGTTCGACTTCGGGCCGGCCGGCTTCGCGCTGACCTGGACGCTGCACCACCTCGTCTCCGACGGCTGGTCCTGGGACCTGCTGCAGCACGAGTTCGACACCTGGTACGCGCAGTTGCGCGGCGGACGGTTCCGCCCGCTGCCCGCGCCGCCGCTGCCCTGGCGGGAGCTGGCCGGGCACTTCGCGCGGACGGCCCCGCCCGGGCCCGAGGAGGCCTGGCTGGCCGGCCTGCGCGCGGTGGAGCCGCTGTCCCTGCCGCCCGGCCGGCGCGCCGCGGGGGACCGCGCCCACCTGGAGTGGTCCGTCCCGCCCGGCACCGACGCGGCCCTGCGCGCCGCGTCGGCGGCGGCCGGCTGCACGCCGAGCGCCGGGTACCTGCTGGCGTACGCGGAGGCACTGGGCCGGGTGTGCCGGCAGAGCGCCTTCCCGGTCGGCGTGGTGTCCTCCGGGCGCAACCTCGGACTTCCGGGCGTGGAGGGCGCGGTGGCCTGCCTGGCGCGCACCCTGCCGGTCCCCGTCCTCCTCGCCGGGGACCACCGCGAGCGGCTGACCCGGGTGCACGCGGGCCTGGCGGCCGTGCTGGCGCAGGACGCCGCCGATCCCGACCGGGTGCTCGACGGCCTGCCGGCCGCGGTGCGCGACCCCGCGGCGGGCTTCGTCTTCCAGAACCACCCCGACGCCCCGGCCGGGCCCGCGCCGCTGCGGCGCGCGGCGGCGGGGTCGTGGTGGCGGGAGACCGGTTCGGAGCCGGTCGCACTCGTCTGCCACCAGGGCGAGGGGGGCGGCTTCCACTGCCGGCTGGAGTACGACCCCGGCGAGGTCGACGCCGCCACGGCCGGCCTCCTCGCCCGGGAGATCCGGCGCGCGCTCGACCGGCCGGCCACCCAGGACCCGACGTGACCCCCGCAGGAAGGACCACCGCCCCCATGACGACCGTCCCGGACACCCCGGCCGCCCCCGGCCCGCTCGCGGACGCCCCGCTGAGCCCCGAGGAGCGGGCCGCCTGGCTGGCCTTCAACGACCGCGCCACCGCCCGGCCGGACGGACCGGCCCTGGCCGCCCTGCTGGCGGACACCGCGGCCCGCCGCCCCGACGCCCCGGCCGTGCAGGCGCTGGACGGCACCTGGACCTACCGGCGGCTGCACGCCGAGGCCGACCGCCTCGCCGCGCTGCTGACCCGGCACGGCGTCGGCGGGGGCGACACCGTCGCCGTCGCCGCGACCCGCCGGCTGGCCGACTACGCCGCCCTGCTCGCCGCCCTCAAGACCGGCTGCGCCTACCTTCCGCTGGCCCCCGACACGCCCGCCGCGCGGCAGGAGTTCGTGCTGGCCGACTCGGGCGCGGTGGCCCTGGTCGCCGAGGCCGGGGCGGCGGCGGCGCTGGCGGCCGTCGGCGGCGGGCTCCGGGTGCGGATCAGCACCGGCGGGCCGGCCGCCGCCCCGCCGGGCTGGATCGCCGCCGATCCCCTGCCCGACGCCGATCCCCTGCCCGATGCCGGGCCCGCTCCCGCGCCGCCCGCCCCGGCGCCCCGGCGGACCGCGTACGTCATCTACACCTCCGGCAGCACCGGAACCCCCAAGGGCGTGGTGACCGACGAGGCGGCGCTGCTCAACTTCTGCGACTGGTACGCCGAACGGCACGACGTGGTGCCGCACGACCGGCTCGCCCAGACCGCGCCGCTGACCTTCGACCCGTCGGTCCAGCAGCTCTTCCCCGCCTGGACGGCGGGCGCCTGCCTGGTGGTGGTGCCCGAGGAGGTGCAGCGCGAGGGCGGCGAGTTCTTGGACTGGCTGGCCGCCGAACGGATCACCCACCTGGACATCGTCACCCCGCACTGGCTCCAGCTGCTGGAGGTGGCCGCGCGCAGGGAGCGCACCGCGCTGCCCGCGCTGCGCTGGATCGTGGTCGGCGGCGAGACGTACTTCTTCCACCAGACGCACCGGTGGCACCGCGTGGTCGACTCGCCCGCGCGGCTCAACACCGTCTACGGGCCCACCGAGGCGACCGTCAACGCGACGGAGTTCCTCGTCGACCCGGTGACCACCGAGGGGCAGGTGCCGATCGGGGTCCCGCTGCCCAACTACCGCGCGTACGTGCTGGACGGGCACGGCGCCCTCTGCCCGCCCCACATCACCGGCGAACTCCACCTGGCCGGGGCGGGGCTGGCGCGGCGCTACTGCTCCGAGGAGGCCACCCGGCGCGCCTTCCACGAGGCCGCCACCGGCCGGGGCGGGACCGAACGGCTCTACCGGACCGGGGACCTCGCCCGCCTGGTCGAGCACGACGGCACCTGGGTGCTCGAATTCCAGGGCCGCACCGACAGCCAGGTGAAGGTCTCCGGGTACCGGATCGAACTGGAGGAGGTCCGGGCCGCGCTGGCCGCCGTCCCGGGGGTCACCGGCTGCGCGGTGGTGCTGCGCACCGAACCGGCGGCCCAGCTCGTGTGCGGCTACGTCGCCGAGGACCTGGCGCCGGAGCGGGTGCGCGCGGAACTCGCCGAGCGGCTGCCCGCGTACATGGTCCCGCACGTGATCGCCCCGGTCGCGCAGGTCCCACTGACCGGCAACGGCAAGGTGGACGACGGCGCCCTGGTCCGGCTGGTCGCCGGGTACGACGCCGGCACCGGGGGCGCCGAGCCGGACGGCCCCGTGGAGACCGCGATCGCCTCCGCGTGGGCGGAGGTACTCGGGCTGCCCGCGGTCCACGCCGACGACGACTTCTTCGCCCGCGGCGGCTCCTCGCTGCTCGCCTTCCGGGTGGTGGCCCTGCTCCGGGACCAGGGGGTCGTCCTGCGCGCCGCCGACCTGCTGCAGGCCCGCACCGTGCGCGCGCTGGCCGCCCGGGCGACGACGGGGCCCCGGGACGCCGCGGACGCCCCGGCCGGTGCCGGGGGCCGCCCCGCCGTCCCGGCCGCCGCCGCGGCGCCGGTCCTCCCGGTGCCCCGGCACGAGCTCGCGGACGGCCGCGGTCCGCTCCTCGCGCTGCCCCCGGCCACCGAACTCGCGCTCCTGGGCGGGGACACCGAGGACACCGGCGACCACGCCGTGCTCGACCTCGGGCTGCCCGTCGGCTGCGAGCCGGAGGCCGTGCGCCTCGCCCTGGCCGGGGTGATCGCCCGTCACCCGCTGCTGCGTTCCCGGCTGGACCTCGGCGGCCCGCGGCCCGCGCTGCGGGAGATCCGGGTGGACCGCTTCGACCTGCCCGTCCTGGAGGGCGGATCGGCCGCGCTCGCCGACGCGGTGCGCCCCCTGCTGACGGCCCGCACCGGGCTGCGGCACGGACTGCCGGTCGCCGCCGCGCTGCTGCGGCTGCCCACCGGCCCGCGGCTGCTGCTGGCCGTGCGGCACCTGCTGGTCGACGGCCCGGCGCTGCGCCGGATCACCGCCGAACTCGCCGCCGGACTCGCGCTGACCGGGCCCCCCGCGCCGCCGGTCCCGCTGCCGGAACGGCTCGCGGCGCTCGCCGGGCAGGCGAGCCGGATGCGGCCCGGACCGCACGTCGGCGCCTTCCTGGACGCCGAGCGCGAGGCACAGCGCCGGCTCGGCCCGCTGGTCACCCACGACGGCACGGTCGCCGTGGTGGAGCTCGGCGCCCTGCCCCCGGAGGTGCTGCCGCCGGGCGCAGCCGGGGAGTGGGAGCCCCGGCTGGTCGCGGCCGCCGCGCTGGCGGCGCACCGCTGGCTGGGCCTGGCGACCGTGCCCGTGACGCTGCCCCGGCAGGGCCGCCCGGCCGGCCCGCCGGGTGCGGGGGATCCGGTCGCCAACCTCTCGGACACGGCCCCGCTGCTGGTGGAGGCGGGCGCGGGCGGGCCGGCCGCGCTGCGCTCGGCGATCGGCGAATGGGCCCGCCGCGCCCAGCCGTTCACGCACTGGTCGGCGGCGGTGCTGGCGCACTGCCCGGAGCTGGCACTGCGCTGGCCCGGGCGGCGGGCGCCGCTGACCGGCTCCTTCGTGGTCGCGGTGGAGGGCGCGGAGCCCGGGCCGGGCCCCGGCGGCATCACGGAGCACGACAGCCCCACCGCGCCGGACCCGGCGATGTCCGGGGCCGTGCAGTTCACGGTGGTGGCGGGCCCCGACGGGCTGCGGCTGCGGCTGACGGGCTGGGACCTGCCGGAGGCCGTCCTCGCGGAACCCGCCGCGCTCTGGCGGGCCGCGCTCGCCGAACTGGCCGCCGGCACCGGCGGGGACGAGGGCTGAGGGATGGGAACCGTGATGTCCGGACCGGCGGGCACCGACCCGCGGTGGCTGCGGCCCTGTGCGGGCGACTGGCGCGACGGCGGGGGCCCGGTGCTGCTGTGCCTGCCCCACGCGGGCGCCGGCGCCCTGTCCTTCGCCGGCTGGGAGTGGCACGGGCTGGGCGGCTTCGAGCCGGTGGCGGTGCGGCTGCCCGGCCGCGAGGACCGGTTCGAGGAGGAGCCGGTCACCGACTGGGCCGCCCTGGTCACCCTGATCGCCGACGCACTCGGCGACCTGGCGTACCGTCCGCTGGCGGTGTTCGGCCACAGCATGGGCGCGCTGACGGGCTTCGAGCTGCTGCGGGAGCTGCGCCGGCGCGGACTGCCGGACCCGGTGCTGTTCGTGGCGTCCGCGCACCTCGCGCCGCAGCGGATGCCGGCCGGGGACCTCCCCGCCGCCCCGGCGCCGCGCGGCACGGACGAGCTGCTGGCGTACATGCGCCGCCTCGACGCGGACGGGCCGGGCGAGCTGCTCGACGACCCGGAGTGGCGGGAGATGGTGCTGCGCCCGCTCCGCGGCGACCTGCGGCTGCACGACGCCTACCGGTACCGCGAACTGCCGCCGCTCGCCACGCCCTTCGTGGTGATCAGCGGCGACGACGACCCCGCCGCCCCCGCGGCCGGGTGCGCCGGCTGGACGGAGCTGACCTCGGCGGCCGGTGTCCGGCGCGGCTATCCGGGCGGCCACTTCTACCTCCGGGAGCGGCGCGATCAGCTCCTGACCGATCTCTCCGGCGACCTCGAACAGGCGCTGGACGCACGCCGCACGGCGGCGGAAGGGGGTGGCCGATGACCCCGGCACCGGTGGACGACGGCCTGCTGGGAACCGCGACGGCCGCCCTGCGGGAGGTCCTGGACGTCCCGCAGGTGCCGCCGCGGGCGAACTTCTTCGCGCTCGGCGGGAACTCCCTGCTCGCCGTGCGGGTGGCCGGGCGGCTGAGCCGGGCGCTGGGGCGGCGGGTGCCCGCGACGGCCGTCCTCGACCACCCGACCGCGCAGGAGCTGGCCGGTCACCTGGCGGCCACCGGCCCGGCCGCGGGGCCGCCGGCCGGGCCCGCCCCCGCACCCGCCGCCGGCCGGCGGGAGGACCCGGGCACGGCGGCCGGCGGACCGCGCCGGTTCCCGCTGTCCGCGGCGCAGCGCCGCGTCTGGCTGCTGCACGCCGTGGACGCTGACCGCCTGGACCACCTGGTCACCGCCTCCTTCGACGTGACCGGCGACTTCGATCCCGCCCTCGCCCGGGCGGCCTGGACCCGGGTCGTCGAGCGGCACGAGGCACTGCGGGTCCGGCTGGAACTGCCGGACGGGGAGGGCGCCGAGCCGGTCCAGGTCGTGGAGCCCGGGCCGCTCACCGGGTTCGGCTACCTGGACGTGGCGCCGCTGCCGGCGGAGGTGGGCCGACGGCTGCTGGCCGAGCGGGTCAGGCTGCTGCGCGGCACACCGCTGCCGCTGGACACCGGGCCGCTGTCCCGGGTCGTGCTGGTGCGCACCGCCGTGTCCCGCTACCGGCTCGAACTGGTGGTGCACCACATCGTCTGCGACGGGTGGAGTCTGGGCATCCTGGTGGCCGACTTCCTGGACGCCTACCGCGCCGCCGCCGCCGGCGCGGGCGGGCCGGCGGACCCCGGGCCCCGGTTCTCCGACCACGTGCGCTGGGAGCGCGAGGAGGAGTCGGCGCGCTGGCCCGCGCTGGCCGAGCGGGTCGCCCGCCGGTTCGCCGACCGCCCCGAGACGCTCCCGCTGCCCGAGGACCCGCTGCCGGTGGACCCGCACGCGGACGGCGACGACGTGGTGCTGCCGGTGCCCGGCGCCCTCGCCGGGGCACTGGCCCGGGCCGGCGCCGAGACCGGTCACACCCGGCTCACGCTGGGCCTGGCCGCCCTCGGCGTGCTGCTGCACCGGATCAGCGGCGCGGAGGACGTGCTGGTCGCCGTGCCGATGGCCGGCCGGGTGCGGCCGGAGGACGAGCGGACGGTGGGCCTGTTCGTCAACACGGCGGTGGCCCGGGTGCGGCTGGCCGGGGTGCGGGACGTCCGCGAGCTGCTGGCCCGGGTGCGCCTGGAGGCCGCCGAGGCGCTGGAGTGCCAGACCTATCCGTTCGACCGGCTGGTGTCCCTGCTGGGGGCGGCCCGGGACGGCACCCGGATGCCCCTGGCCCGGGTCTCCCTCGCCGTGCAGGACTTCGCCGGGAGCCCCGGACCCGACCCCTCGCTGGGCTTCCGGTGGGTGGAGGAGGACCCCGCGGAGCGGCAGAGCAAGCTCGACCTCGCGTTCGGCCTGTCGGGCGGCGGCGCGGCCCGGCCGTCGCTGACCGTCACCTACCGGCCGTCGCTCTTCCGCCGCCCGACCGTACAGGCATGGGCCGAGCAGTACCTGCTCGCCCTCGACAGGGTCACCGGCGCGGTGACCGGAGGCGTCGCATGAGGCTGACCCGGCAGCACGAACTGTTCCGCACCTCCGTGCGGTCCGTCCTGGAGCGCGAGTGCGCCGCCGTCGACGAGTGGGAACGCGCGGGCGCCATGCCCGTGCACGAGCTGTACCGCGGGCTCGGCGGGGAGGGCCTGCTGGGCCTGACGCTGCCGGCCGGGCACGGCGGGCTCGGCCTGGACCTCGGCTACTCCTACGTCTGGGCGCAGGAGCTGGGCCGGCTCGCGGCCGGCTCGCCCGCGATGAGCCTGTCCGTCCAGACCGACATCGTGCTGCCGCTGCTCTCCGCGGCCGGCTCCGGGCGCGTCGTCGAGGAGTTCGTGCGCCCCGCCGTGCGCGGTGAGCGGGTGGCGGCCCTGGCGGCGACGGAGCCGGGCGGCGGCTCGGACCTGGCGGCCGTGCGGACCACGGCCGTTCCGGACGGCGACGAGGTCGTGCTCGACGGCCGCAAGGCGTACATCACCCACGGGTCCGTCGCCGACTTCGCCGTGGTGCTCTGCCACCTGACCGCGGCGGACACGGCCGCCACCGGCCTCGACTCGCTGGCGCTCGTCGTCGTGCCCGCGGACCTGCCCGGGGTGGTCCGGGAACGCTACGGGGCCAAGCTCGGCAACCGCGCCTGCGACCACGGGAGCCTGGAGTTCACCGGGGTGCGGGTGCCGCGGGAGTACGTGCTGGGCGAGCCCGGCACCGGCTACGAGTGGCTGAGCCGGGTGTTCACCCGGGAGCGCGCCTTCCTGGCCGCCGTCGCCGCGGTGCGGGCCCAACGGGCCCTGGCCGGGGCACTGGGCCGGGCCCGGGAGCGCGGCGTGCTGGGCCGGCGGCTCGCCGAGCACCAGGCGGTCTCCTTCGCACTGGCCGAACTCGACGCCGAGCTGGCGCTGGTCGAGCAGTACACGGGCGAGGTCTTCCGGCTGCTCCAGGAGGACCGGCCCGCCCTGCGGCAGGCGAGCATCGCCAAGCTGCGGGCCACCCGGCTGGAGCGCGAGGCCGCCGAGGCGCAGCTGCGGGTGCACGGCGGCGAGGGCTACCTGGACGGCGGACCCGTCGAACGCGCCTGGCGCGACGCCCGGGCCGGCGCCCTCGCCGGCGGGGCCGACGAGGCGCTGCTGCACCTGATCACGGCCTATCTGACCACCGACCACTGACCGAAGGGCGACGAGCATGACCTCGTACGTACCGCCGCTGACCGCCCCCGGGGCGGGCTCCGGCCACGACCCCGCCGCGCCGTCCGAAGGGCTGCTGTTCCTGGACCGGGCGGCCGTCCGGGCCTGCGCCGGGACCATCGACCCGGTGGAGGCGGTGGAGTCCGTGTTGCGGGCGCACGCCGCCGGGCACACCGGGCTGCCCGCCGAGGGCTACCTGCCCTGGACCAACGCCGAGGGCGCGTACTGCCGTTCGATCGCCATGCTCGGCGCCGTGGGCGGCCCCGGGTCCACCGCGTACGGCATGAAGCTGATCAACGCCGCGACCTCCAACCCCGGTCTGGGCAGGGAGCGGGCGGGCGGCTGCACCTTCCTCTTCGACCCGGAGACCGCCCGGCCCGTCGTCCTCGCCGAGGCCGCCTACCTGTCGGCGCTGCGCACGGCCGCGTACACCATGTCGAGCCTGCGCCACCTCGGTCCGCCGGAGTTCGCCGAGGTGACGCTGATCGGCTGCGGGGCGCAGGCCCGCAGCCACGCCGAGCTGCTGGCCCGGTACTTCCCCGCCGTCCGCGCCCTGCACGTCCACGACCTGCTCCCGGCGCGCACCGCGGCCTTCGCCGACTGGGTCCGGGCGAGCGGCCTGCCGTTCACCGTCACCGCGCACGAGCGGCCGGAGCGGGCCGCGGCGGCGAGCCCGGTGGTGATCACGGTGACGGTCTCGGACGCGGGCTACCTGGACGCGTCCGCCCTGCGGCCCGGCAGCTTCGTCGCCCACGTGTCCCTGGACGACCTGCGGCCGGACGTGTTCGACCGGGCGGAGGCGGTGTTCGTCGACGACGTCACCCTGGTGCGGGAGAACCCGCGCCGGGTCCTGGGCCGGCTGATGGCGGAGGGCCGGGTCCTGCCGCCCGGCGCCGGCGCGGGGGCGGACGGTGCGACGGTGCTGAGCGGCACCCTCGGCGACGTCCTCACCGGCACGGTGCCCGCCCGCCGCCCCGGGCGGGGGGTGGTCGTCAGCAATCCGTTCGGCATGGCGGTCCTGGACGTCGGGCTGCTGGAGCGGGTCTTCGCGCGGGCGTCCGCCGAGGGGCTCGGCACCCGGCTCGACCTGATCGGCGCGGACCGGTGAGCCGCCCGGGCCTCTACTCGCTGGCGGACCTCGACGACGGCGCCGTGCGGCGCATCGTCCGCCGCACCATCGACCTCCACGCCGACCGCGACGCCCACGACCGGCCGCTCGCCGGCCGACTGGCCGGGATGCTGTTCACCAAGACCTCCACCCGCACCAGGACGGCCTTCACCACCGGGGCCGTCCGGCTCGGCGCCCACCCGGTCACCTTCGGTCCGGCCGACCTGCAGACCAACACCGGGGAGTCGGCCGCCGACACCGGCCGGATGCTCGCCGACATGCTGGACGTGCTCGTCGTGCGCACCGCGGGCCCGGTGCGCGAGCTGCGGGAGCTCTCCGGCGGGGGCCTGCTGCCCGTCGTCAACGCGATGTCCGCCGAGGAGCACCCGACCCAGGGCCTGGCCGACCTGGCCACGCTGACCCACCACTTCGGCGGGCTCGACGGCGTGCGGGTGCTCTACCTGGGCGAGGGCAACAACACCGCCGTCGCGCTGGCCCGCGCGCTGAGCCGGCAGCCCGGCTGCCACACCGTGTTCGCCTGCCCCCGCGGGTACGGGCTGCCCGCCCCCGTCCTCGCGGCGGCCGCGGCCGACGCCGGGCGCGGCGGCGGTTCCGTCACCCAGTGCGACAACCCGGCGGCCGTGACCGGCCCCGTGGACGCCGTCTACACCTCGCGCTGGCAGACCACCGGGAGCAGCAAGGCCGACGCCTCCTGGCGGGACGCCTTCCGCCCGTTCCACGTGGACGCCGCCGTCCTGGGCCGCTGGCCCGGCGCCGTCCTGCTGCACGACCTGCCGGCCCACCGCGGCGAGGAGGTCTCCGGCGAGGTGCTGGACGGGAAGTCCTCGCTGGCCTGGACCCAGGCCCGGATGAAGGCGGCCGGCGCGATGGCCGTCCTGGAATGGACCGCCGGATGACCGGGCGGGCCACCGCGGAGGTGATCGCGCCGCTCTCCTCGGCGCAGTACGGCCTCTGGTTCCTGGAGCAGCTGGACGGGCCGTCGGACGCGTACATCCAGCCGTTCGCGCACCGGCTGCGCGGCCCGCTGGACGTGCCCGCCCTGGAGCACGCGCTGACGGAGCTGGTCCGCCGCCAGCGGGCCCTGCGCTCCCGGGTCGACCTGGTCGACGGCGAACCGCGGCAGATCGTCGGCCCGGCGGGCCCGGCCCGCCTGCACCGGCTGGACCTCGCGCACCGCCCGGGCGACGCCGCCGCGGAGGTGTCCCGCTTCGCGCTGCGCCCGTTCGACCTGGCGGCCGAGGACCCGCTGCGGACCCTGCTGGTACGGCTCGGCCCGGACGACCACGTCCTGGTGTGCGCGGTGCACCACATGTTCTGCGACGGCCTCTCGCTGGCCGTCCTGGGCGAGGAACTGGCCGTCCTGTACCGGGCGGCCCGTTCCGGCCGGCCCCCGGCGACGGCGCTGCCGCCGCTGGCGGCGCAGTACGCCGAGGTCGTCGCCGAACGCGCCGAGCGGGCCGCCGGGCCCCGGGGCCGGGCCGCGCTGGCACGCTGGCGCGAGCGGCTGGCCGGCGCGCCCGCACTGGACCTGCGCACCGACCTCCCCCGCCCGCCGGTCCGTTCGGGCCGCGGCGCCCGGGTGCCGCTGGTGGTGCCCGCCGGGGACCTGCGGGCCGTCCGGGAGGCCGCCGGCCGCCACCGGGTCACCCCGTACATGCTGCTGCTCGCCGCGTTCGCGACGACGCTGCGCCGGGCCGGCCGCGGGACCGACCTGAGCGTGGGCACACCGGTGTCCGGCCGTTCGGGGCCGGCCGAGGAGTCCCTGATCGGGCTCTTCACCAACACCGTGGTCCTGCGGCTGGACCTCTCCGGCGAGCCCGGCCCCGAGGTGCTGCTCGGCCGGGTGCGGCAGCAGGCCCTGGCCGCCTACCAGGACGGTCACGTGCCCTTCGAGCACGTGGTGGACGAACTGCGGCCCGCCCGGGACCTCTCCCGCACCCCGCTGTTCCAGGTGATGTTCAGCTTCCAGGAGTTCGACGAGCACACCCTGGCCCTCGATGGCCTGGACGGCACCCTCTGGGACGTCCCCGCCGGCACCAGCAAGTTCGACCTCGAACTCGAACTCGGCCGGGAGGGCGACCGGTTGACCGGCTTCCTGGAGTACAGCACGGACCTCTTCACGGCGGCCGGCGCCGGCCGGCTGGCCGGCGACTTCCTCGACCGCCTGCGGGACCTCCTGCGCGGGGCCCCGCCCGCCCCGAGCCCCCGCTCCCCCGCCCACCTCTCCCCCGAGGAGCCCGCATGACCAGCCAGAGCAGCCCCGGGACCACCGCCCACCAGGTCGTCGTCAACGACGAGGAGCAGTACTCGCTGTGGCCCCTGGACCGGCCCCTGCCCGGGGGCTGGCGGCCCGAGGGCACCACCGGCACCCGTCAGGAGTGCCTGGACCGCATCGAGACGGTCTGGACCGACCTCCGCCCGCTCAGCGCCCGCCGCTCATGAGCGCCGCCGCCGTGGGCACCGGCCCGCTCGTGACCGGACCCCCCACCGTCACCGAACTGCTCGCGGGCGCCTCCCGGCGCACCCCGCACGCGCCCGCCGTCGTCACCCGGGAGGGCATGATCAGCCACGGCCGGCTCGACGCCCACGTCGAGCGGCTGGCCGGGGCGCTGCACGGGCGCGGCATCGGCGCGGGCGACCTCGTCGCGGTGCTCGCCGACCGCTCCTGGCAGGCCGTCGCCGGCCTCCTCGCGGTGCTGCGGGCCGGCGCCGCCTACGTCCCCCTCGATCCCGCCGACCCGCCGGAGCGGCTGCACGACCTGGTCACCCGCATCGCCCCGGCCGCCGTGCTCGGGCGGGCCGAGCCGCTGGCCCGGCTCTCCCTCCCCGGCGTGCCCGCGGTGCCGGCCGACGCCGCGGTGCCGGAGCCGGGCGCGGCCGCCGGGCCGGGGCCGGCCGCCGGCGACCTCGCGTACGCGATGTTCACCTCCGGCTCGACCGGCACGCCCAAGGCGGTCCTCGTGCCGCACCGCGCCCTGGCCGCCGCCACCGCCTCGCTCGCCGACCTGTTCGGCATCGGCCCGGCCGACCGGGTGCTGCACTGGACCTCGCTGCTCTGGGACACCAGCGGCGAGGAGATCTACCCCGCGCTCGGCCGCGGCGCCGCGCTCGTCGTCGACGACCGGGTCGAGGCGCGCTCCGTGCCGGCCCTGCTCGCCGTCCTGCGGGAGCACCGGGTCACCGTGGTGGACCTGCCCACGGCCATGTGGAACGAGCTGGTGGACCACCTGGCGGCGGGCGACGAGCCTTTGCCGCCGAGCCTGCGGCTGGTGGTCATCGGCGGCGAGGCGGCCCAGGCCCGCACCGTGCGGCGGTGGTCCGAGCGGGTGCCGGACGGCGTCCGGCTGCTCAACACCTACGGGCAGACCGAGACCGCGATGGTCACCCACGCCGCCGAGATCGGGGGCGCGGCCGGGCGGGCGCTGGGCGACGACGACCCGGTGCCGATCGGATACCCGTTGCCGCACGTCCGCCAGGCCCTGGTGCCCGGCCCCGACGGAGCGGCCGAGCTGTGGATCGGCGGCCCGGGCGTGGCCTGGGGGTACGCGGACCGGCCCGCGCTGACCGCGGCCGCGTTCCCGCCGGAGCCGGACGGCGCCGGCGCGCGCGGCTACCGGACCGGTGACCTGGTCCGCGCGCTGCCCGGCGGCGCGCTCGCCCACGCGGGCCGGGCCGACCGGCAGCTGAAGATCCGCGGGGTCCGGGTGGAACCCGCGGAGGTGGAACGGGTGATCGGGACCTGCCCCGGGGTCGCCGCGGCGGCCGTGCTCACCGTCGGCGAGGACCGCGGACAGCCGCGCCTCGTCGGAGTGTTCGTGCCGTCCGCGTCCGCGCCGGCCACCGGTTCCGAGGTCGCCGGCCACTGCGCGGACCGGCTGTCCCGGGCCCTGCTGCCGCACCGCGTCGTGGCGGTCGCCGCGCTGCCGCTGCTGCGCACCGGCAAGGTCGACCGGGCGGCGCTGCGGGCGGCCGTCGAGGCCCTGCCGCCCGCCGGCGCCACCCCGGCCGCGGCCGCGGGGGAGGACGGCGGCGCACCGGCGGCGGTCCTGCGGATCGCCGAGCTGTGCGGGCGGATCCTGGGCCGCCCGTGCGGTCCGGACGACTCCGTCTTCGCGCTGGGCGGGGACTCCCTGACCGTCACCCGGCTGATCTCCCAGGTGTACCGGGAGACGGGCGTCGAGCTGACCTTCCTCGACGTGTTCGACCACGGGAGCCCGCGCGAGCTGGCCCGGCTGCTCGAAGGCGAAGGGGGTGACCCCCGGTGACCGTCCCCGCGCCCCCTCCCCCGGCCCAGCCCTACCTCTACCGTCGCCGGGAGCTGACCGAACCCGACTGGCGCCGCTTCCCCGGCTGGCGCGACGTCACCGCCGCCCAGTGGCGGGACGCCCGGTGGCAGCGGGCCCACAGCGTGAAGAGCGCCCGCCAGCTGCGCGCCGTGGTCGGCGCCGGTCTCGACGAGAAGTTCTACGCCGACCTGGCGGAGGACCAGGAGCGGCACGCGACGATGGCCATGCTGGTGTCGCCGCAGATGCTCAACACCATGGCGCCGCTGACCGCGGCGGAGGCCGAGGGCTTCACCGACGACTTCTACGCCGACCCGGTGCGCCGCTACATGATCCCGGTCCGCTCCGACCGCGACCCGCGGTGGCCCAGCCACCCGATGTCCTCCCGGGACTCCCTGCACGAGGCGGAGATGTGGGTCGTCGACGGCCTGACCAGCCGCTACCCGACGAAGGTCCTCGCCGAGCTGGTCACCACCTGCCCCCAGTACTGCGGGCACTGCACCCGGATGGACCTGGTCGGCGGCTCCACCCCCTCCGTCGGCAAGCAGCGGCTGCGGCTGCGGCCGGCCGACCGGCAGGAGGCGATCCTCGACCACCTGCGGCGCACCCCCCAGGTGCGCGACGTGGTGGTCTCCGGCGGGGACGTGGCGAACGTGCCCTGGCCCCGGCTGGAGTCGTTCCTCACCCGCCTGCTGGAGATCGACTCCGTGCGCGACGTCCGGCTGGCCACCAAGGCGCTGGTCGGACTGCCCCAGCACTGGCTCCAGCCGGCGGTGCTGGCCGGGATGGAGCGCGTCGCCCGCACGGCCGCCGGACGGGGTGTGCACCTCGCGGTGCACACCCACGCCAACCACGTCCGCTCCGTCACCCCCCTGGTGGCCGAGACCGCCGGGGCGCTGCTGGCGGCCGGGGTGCGCGACGTCCGCAACCAGGGGGTGCTGATGCGGTCCGTCAACGACACGGCGGACGACCTGCTCGACCTGTGCTTCGCGCTCCAGGGCGAGGCCGGCATCCTGCCCTACTACTTCTACATGTGCGACATGGTGCCCGGCGCCGAGCACTGGCGGACCACCCTGGCCGAGGCGCAGGAGCTGCAGCTCGCCGTCATGGGCTACCTGCCCGGCTACGCCACGCCCAGGATCGTCTGCGACGTGCCGTACGTGGGCAAGCGCTGGGTGCACCAGGCCGTCGAGTACGACCGGGAGCGCGGCATCTCGTACTGGACGAAGAACTACCGCACCCGGCTCGAACTCGACGACCCGGAGGCGCTCAACCGCCGGTTCCCCTTCTACGACCCGCTGTCCGCGCTGCCCGAGAGCGGCCGGCGGTGGTGGGAGGAGACGGTCACGGCGCGGGAGCGGGCGGCATGTGCTCAGCGGTAGCCGGTGAGCCCGTCGGCCAGCTCCTCCTCGTCGCCGTCGCGCTGGGCGTAGAGGGCCTGCTGGAGGGCGAAGGTGCCGCGGATCGCGCTGATCCGGTCGGCGACGTCACCGCCCGGCGCGCCGTCGCCGAGCGCGAGCACCCGGTCGAGCAGCTTCTCGCCGTAGCTGGCGCCGATCGCGGCGAGGTCCTCGGCCTGGTCGCCGAGGGTGACCTCGTCCCAGTCGACCACGCCGCTGAGCCGCGGCAGGCCGTCGACGGTCTCCCACAGCACGTTCTCCCCGCCGAGGTCACCGTGCACCACGGCGGAGCGCAGGTGGGGCAGGCCGTCGAGGGCGGCGAGCTCCCGCCCGGCCCGCGCCCGGCCGTCGTCGTGCATCAGCGGGAAGAGCTCCGCCCGGACACCGTCGGCGAACTCCCGCCACTCCCCCTCGGGGGCGTCCGGGAGGACCGCACGGGCCCGGTCGTCGCCGCCGGCCGCGGCCAGTCCCGACAGCAGCGCGGCGTACTGGGCGGCGACCGCCTCGGCCGCCTCGGGGCTCTCCAGGGCGTCCTCCTCCAGGGGCGCCCCGGGGACCCGGGTGAGCACCAGGTAGGCCGGCTCGTCCGGGCCCGCGGCGGCGGCCTCCTCCAGCGGCTCGGGGGTGCGGAAGCCGAGGCCGAGCCCGGCCAGGGCGCGCAGGCGCGCCGCCCGGTCGGGGAGCCGCTCGGCCGCGGCGGGCGTCCGGGCGAAGCAGACGACGCGCTCCGTGCCGATCACCACGTGGTGGAACTGCCCCTGGTGGACGGCCAGGTCGTCCGGCGCGTCGCCGGGCAGCAGCTTCGCGAGCAGGGCGCGGTGGGTGTCGAGGATCTCCATGACGGGTGAACTCTCCTTTGTGACGGACGGGGTGTGACGATGGATCCGGTCGAGTACGAAATGCTGCGGCACATGTGGTTCCCGGTCGCCCGGCTCGCCGACCTCCGGGACGGGGTCGCCGGCGGCGCCCTGCTGGGCGAGGACCTGGTGGTGTACGGCGACGGGCACGACGTGACGGTCGCGGAGGGCTTCTGCCCGCATCGCGGCGTCGCGCTGCGCCTGGGCCGCACGCGCGACGGGGCACTGGAGTGCCCGTACCACGGCTGGCTGTTCGCCGGCGGGAGCGGGCGGTGCACGCGCGTGCCCTCGCTGCCGGCGGACCAGGACCGCCCGCGGGCCGCCCTGCGGACCTTTCCGGCCCGCACCGCCTACGGCCTGGTGTGGACCTGTCTGGCGGAACCCCGCCATCCCTTTCCCGCCCTGCCCGCCGAGGTCGACGAAACCTGGCAGCTGGCCGCGGGCGAGCCGTACACCCTGAACTGCGGAATGCGCCAACTGACGGAGAACTTCCGGGACAAGGCCCATTTTCCCTTCGTGCACGCCGACACCATGGGTGAGGTGTCCAAAGTGGTCGACCCGTACCGGATATCGCGGGACGGCTGGCAACTGGGCTGGTCCGCCCCGCTGGGTTCCGAGGGCGTCCCGGCGGATTTCGCGGCGGAATTCGATCACCGGCTCGACTACCACATCACCCTTCCGATGTTCGCTTCCATCAGGGTCCGTTCCCCTTCCGGCGGCCGCCGGCTGGTGGCCCAACTGGCCGTTCCGGTCAGCGCGGACGGAATGCGCGTCCGGCAGTTCTGGCTCGTCGGCATCGATCCGGTGACCGCCGCGGGGGGCGCCGGAATCACCGACGTGCTCGCCTTCGAACAACAGGTGTTCGAGGAGGATCACCCGATCGTGGAGAACCAGCGGCCGGCCGAGGCGCCCCTCGATCTCCACTCGCAGGTCCACACGGCCGCGGACCGGTTCAGCCTCACCTACCGGCAGGTCTACCGGGAGCTCCTGGAGAGCTTCAAGGAGCACTCGTGAAGCGCCCGGGGCCGCCGGGCGGGCCCGGGGCGTCGAGCCCGAGCCGCCACACCAGCTGGGCCGCGTGCACCCGGTCCCGCAGGTTCAACTTGGCCAGCACGCGCGAGACGTGGCTCTTCACCGTGGCCTCGCTCAGCGAGAGGTTGCGGGCGATCTCGCGGTTGTTGCGGCCGCCGCCGATGAGCAGCAGGACCTGCCGCTCGCGCCGGCTGAGCACGCGCAGTTCGGCCGGCTCGTCCGAACGGCGCGGCACCAGGTGGAAGTTCCCGAAGAGCCTGCGGGTGATGCGGGCCGGCAGGAAGGCGCCGCCGTTGACGACGGCACGGACGGCGGCGTGGAAGTCGCTCTGCGGGCAGTCGAGCGGGAGGTAGCCGCGCACTCCGGCGGCGAGCGCGCCCCGCAGCAGTTCGTCCGTGTCGTACTCGGCCACCATCACTATTTCGATGCCACCGGGCAGCATACCGACCGCCTCGAAGCCGTCCGCGGTCAGCAGGGAGGCACTGACCACGAGAACGTCCGGCACCAGGGACACCGATTTCCCCAGGAGTTCGTCCCGACCGGTGGCCGTACCGACGATCTCGGCCCTGGACATCTGGGAAAGCAGCACACTCAGCCCGTTCCGGAACACGTCCTTGTCCTCCGCGAGGAGGATTCGAACGACCCGTTCCCGTCCGAACGAACGGGACGGGGTCCCGGGCGACACATCGGCACCACTCATGTCTCCCCTTTCACTCGGCTTCCCGGAACAACCCACGCCATTTGACCGCAATGACATGTTCATTAGAACGCAAACTCTCTTTGAACTCGTTCGCCCGGTTACCGGTTGACCGGAAACCGACACCGGCCCCGGCCGCGCCCTGCGCCCCTCGCGCACCCGCCACCACCGGTCGACGGCCTGCTCGGCGGGCATGCCCCGGCGCACCCCGGCCCCCGGACGCGCCGGCACCGGATGGCGAATAACTGCCACCACCAAGCAGTAGCACATTACTTGCAACTGACGGCACGTCACACAGCGAAGGAGTTCGAACACCGTGCGAACATGGGCAACCGGCAAACGTCCGCACCGCCACCGCGCCCTCGGCGCCGCGCTGCTCCTGCTGGCCGCCTCCGCGGCCGCCGCGGGGACCTCCGCCCCGGCGGCGGCCGGCGGCGAGGCGGCCGGCGCCGCCCGCAACGTCATCCTGCTGATCGGCGACGGCATGGGGGACTCCGAGATCACGCTCGCCCGCAACTACACCGTGGGCGCCGGCGGCCGCCTCCACCTCGACCGGTTCCCGATGACCGGCAGCTACACCACGTACGCGGTCGACAAGGACGGCCGGCCGGACTACGTCACCGACTCCGCCGCGAGCGCGACCGGCTGGGCCACCGGCCACAAGACGGTGAACGGCCGGATCTCCAAGACCCCCGACACCGACCGCCCGCTCCCCACCCTGCTGGAACTCGCCCGGAACAACGGCCTGTCGACCGGCAGCGTCACCACCGCCGAGCTCACCGACGCCACCCCGGCCGCGCTCGTCGCGCACGTGGCCGACCGCTCCTGCCAGGGCCCCGCCGACATGCGGGACTGCCCGGGCGACACCCGGGAGCGGGGCGGAGCCGGCTCCATCGCCGAACAGAGCGTGGCCCACGACGTCGACGTGCTGCTCGGCGGCGGCCGGCAGCGGTTCGACCAGACCGTCACCGAAGGCCCGGACCGGGGCCGGACCGTCACCGAGCTGGCGCTCCGCCGGGGCCACCGGATCGTCACCGACGCCCGGGAGCTGGCCGCGGCCCGGCCCGGCCGGCCCGTGCTCGGCCTGTTCGCACCGGAGACCCTGCCGCTGGAGTGGACCGGCGCACCCGCCGTCCAGGGCGGCACCGCCCCCCAGCGGTGCGTCACCGCCGGCCCCGGGCGTTCCGCCGGCACCCCGGACCTGGAGACCATGACCCGTCAGGCGCTCCGGCTGCTGGAGCGGCCGGGGCGCGCCGGGAAGGGCTTCTTCCTCCAGGTCGAGGGCGCCTCCATCGACAAGACGGACCACGACGCGGACCCGTGCGGCCAGATCGGCGAGACCGTCGCGTTCGACCGGGCCGTGCGGGCGGCCCGCGACTACGCGGCCGGGCACCCCGGCACCCTGGTCGTCGCCACCGCCGACCACGGGCACAGCAGCCAGATCGTCCCGCTGGCGGCCAGGCCCGCCGGGCTCTCCTCGACCCTGATCACCGACGAGGGCGGGCTGATGAAGGTCGGCTACGGCACCCACGCGGGCGAGGAGGGCCAGGAGCACAGCGGCGTCCAGGTCCGCATCGCGGCCCAGGGCCCGCTGGCCCGGCGCGTCCTCGGCGTCACCGACCAGACCGAGCTGTTCACCACGATCCGTACGGCCCTGGCCCTGCGCTGAGCCCCGGCCGGAACCCCCGGCACCGGCCACGAGAGCGGCCACGGCACCGACCACGAACCGACGCCGACACCGGCCACGACACCGACCACCGCACCGGCAGGAAGGACAGCCCATCATGCACGTCACCCAGCGGCCGTCGATCACCGACCCGATCGCCGCCGCCCCCGGAGCGGACTGGACCGTGCTCCCGTGGGACTTCGCCGCACTGGACGCCGCACTGGTCTGGGAGGCCGGGATCGCGGCCTCCCGCGAGGAGGCGTCCAGGGGCGCCGACGACCTCGTGAAGGTGATCTGCGACGGGACCCTGCTCTGGAAGCCCGACGACTGGCCGGGCGCCCACGAGGCCGACCGCGACCCGGAGCGGTGGCGGACCAGGGTGGCCGGTCCGGACGCCACGGCCGTGCTCTTCTACGCCCGGGGCCTCCAGCAGCACCACCGCCGCCTCTACGAGGTCCTGCTGGAGGGCCTGGCCCCGCGGCTGACCGGATTCGGGCTGCCCCGCGGCGACGTCGAGAGCGAGATGTTCTACGGCCACTACACCGTCACCCCGGGCGGCATCCACCGGGAGGGCTGCAGCAACCAGCACCTCGTCCTGGCCGGCCGGAAGTTCATGCACATGTGGCGCGGCGACGACTGGATCCCCGCCGGCACCCGGGTGCGCCGGGACGAGGAGCCGCTCCAGGGAACCCTGGAGCACTACCTGCCGGAGCTGGACCCCCGGGAGGTGCTGCCCCTCGGCACCAGGCTCACGGCGAGCGCGGGCCAGTGCTTCTTCTGGCACAGCGGGATCTGGCACGTCGGCGAGTCGCCCGAGCCGTCCCTGTCCATCAACATCGCCTCGTACACCGGGAGTTTCGACGACGCCACGACGGGCCTCGCGCTGCCGGGCGGCCCGCGGGGCGAGGTCCCCGCGGACTGGCCGGCGCGCTACCGCGACTTCGCCGGGCTCGGCCCGGAGCACGACGACGCGCGGGTGCTCGCCCGCGCGTCCGCCCTGGGCATGAAGGGCGCGGCACCGGACGCGGCACCGCCCGCGGGGGCACCCGCCCGGGTCCGGGTCCGGTCGGCGGCGCCCCTGCTGTGGCTGTCCGCGGACCGGGGGCTGCACGTGGCCACCCACGGCGCCGTCCGGGCGTTCCCCTCCGCCGTGCGCGGGTGGCTCCAGGGCGTGGCCGCCGCGGCGCCCGGCGACGAACTCCCCGTGCCCGCCGGGGCGGCGGACTGCGCCCGCTGGCTCACCGGGCAGTCCCTGCTCACCGCGGCCGGCTGAACCCGCGCCGGGACCGGAGGCGCGGGGCCCGGGGCGGCCCCGCGCCCGGATCGGTCAGGAACCGAGAAGCCGCCGGCACGGTGCCGCCCCTAGCCTGATCGCCATGGATATCACCGTTCACACCGCCGTCCTTCCGCACGACGACCCCGACGCCTCGCTCGCCTTCTACCGCGACGTCCTCGGCTTCGAGGTGCGCGGCGACGTCGGTCAGGGCCGGATGCGCTGGATCACGGTCGGCCCGGCCGGCGGGGCGGGCACGTCCGTCCTGCTGGCACCGCCCGCCTCCGACCCCGGCGTCACCGAGGCCGAGCGCCGGACCATCGCCGAGATGATGGCCAAGGGCACCTACGGCTGGATCCTGCTGGCCGCCCCGGACCTCGACGCCGTGTTCGAGAAGGTCCAGGCCGGCGGCACCGAGGTCGTCCAGGAGCCGATCGAGCAGCCCTACGGCATCCGCGACTGCGCGTTCCGCGACCCCGCCGGCAACCTGATCCGCATCCAGGAGCTGCGGGGCTCCGGTGTGTAGTCCGCAGTGGCGGCAGGCCCTCGTCCGGGCGCAGCACCTGGCCGACCTCGCGCGGCTGCGCCGCGTCCGCGACCGGATCGACCGGGAGTACGCGCTGCCGCTGGACGTGGCGGCGCTCGCCCGTGACGCCGGCCTGGCCGCCGGTCGGCTGGGGCGGCAGTTCCGGGCCGCGTACGGCGAGTCGCCGTACGCGTACCTGACGACGCGCCGCGTCGAGCGGGCGGCGGCGCTGCTGCGCCACGGCGGCCTCGGCGTCACCGAGGTCCGCCTGGCGGTCGGCTGCGCGTCCCCGGGCGTCTTCACCGCCCGGTTCACCGAACTGGTCGGCGTGCCGCCCGGGGTCTTCCGGCAGCGGGCGGCGGATTCGGTGGGCACGCCGGACGGGGCGGACGGGGCGGTCGGGGCGGTCGCGCTGTCCGGCATGCCCGCGTGCGTCGCGCGGCAGGCCGCGGAACCGGTCGGGAATCGAGAAGCCAGGACCGCCGCCCGGCCCCTGGCGTGACGGCCACGGCAGCCACCGCTTCCGCCCCGGCCGTCACCGCCCTCTCGTCCGTCACCCCGGAGGCGACCTGCCTCGCCGCCGCCCGTAGCTGCCACGGCGCCTTCGGCGTGGACGGGTAGCTGCGCCTGCGCGAGTCCGGGTCCGGGTCCACCGGGTTCCGCGGCTCCACCCCGGCGCCCACGGTCGCCGGGCCGGCCACCGTCGACGGCTTGGCCGGCGCCGCCGAGGCCTTCACCGACGCGGACGGATCCGTCCGGGAGGCCGCCGCCCCGTCCTGACGCCGCCCCCGCCCCGGTCCCCGTCCCGGGCCCGTCCCCGCCGGGCGCGGCCGGGACGCCGGTTCCCCTCAACCCGCCTGCGCGGCGGCGGACTTCGCCGCCGCGCGGGCGCGGAGGCGGCGGAGCATGCGGGCGTCCTGGAACCCGGCCGCGCGGGCGGCGGCCTCCGTGGTCGCGCCGTGCGCCATGAGGTGCTCGGCCCGCTCGACCCGCAGCTCCTGCTGGTAGCGGAGCGGGGTGAGCCCGGTGGCCCCGGTGAAGTGGCGGGTCAGGGTGCGCTCGCTGACGCCCGACGCGCCGGCGAGCTCGGCGAGGCCGAGCCTGGCGGTGAAGCGGGCGTCGATCAGGTCCTGCACCCGGTGCACGGCGTCGACCAGGTGGGCGCGGTGCCGGAGCATCGCACCGACCTGCTGCTCGTCGCCGTTGCGCCGGGCGTAGACGACCATCTCCCGCGCGATCCGGGCGGCGGCCGCCGGCCCGTGGCGGACGGCGACCAGGTGCAGGGCGAGGTCGATGCCGCTCGCGATGCCGGCCGAGGTCACCACCCGATCGTCCACCACGTACAGGACGTCGCGCACCACGACCGCCCGCGGGTGGCGGCGCGCCAGTTCGTCCTGCAGGTCGTGGTGGGTGGTGCAGCGGCGCCCGTCCAGCAGCCCCGCCCGGCCGAGCGCGTCCGCGCCCGCGCAGACGCTGGCGACCGTACCGCCCGCCGCGTGGTGCGCGGCCAGCCGCTCCAGCGTCGCCGGGGTGAGCGCCCCGTGCGCCCGCAGTGCCGGGGCCCGCCAGCCGGGGACCACCACCAGGTCGTCCGGCGCGAGCGGCGGCCACTCGACCCGGGCCCGCAGCACCAGCCCCTGCGCCGTGGGGACGTCCTCCTGCTCGGCCACGTACCCGACCTCGTGGCCGAGCCCGTGGTCGGCCGCCGTCGAGAACACCTGGGCGGGCCCGGCGAGGTCCAGCAGGTGCAGCTGCGGGACCAGCAGGAAGACGACGCGGGTCACGATCCGGTCAGCTCCTTCACGGTGGTGACGGTGGCGAAGCGGCCCGCCAGAGCGTACTCGGTGCGGGCGATGACCGCCTCCGTGGGGAGCGTGCGCGGATCGGCGAGGATCTCGTCGAGGCTGCGCCCGGGCGGCGCGTCACGGTGCTCGATCGGATGGGTGGCGGTCGCGTCGACCACGAAGGTGACGTCGTAGCCGAGGTCGGCCGCCACCCGGGCCGTGGTCTCGCAGCACTGCTCGGTGCGGATGCCGCTGACCACCAGCCCGCGGATCCCCCGCCGGGTGAGCAGTTGCTGCAGATTGGTGGTGGTGAACGCGTTGTGCGAGGTCTTGGTGAGGACGGGCTCGCCCTCCGCGGGCACCAGCCCCTCCAAGGGCCGGACGTGCCCGAGCGCCGGGTCGAACACCGTCCCGCTGCCGGGCTCGGCGTGCAGGACCCAGACGACGAGATCGCCCCCGGCCCGGGCGTGCTCGACGAGCCGCCCGACCTTCCCGGCGATCCCGGGATCGGACACGGCCGCCCAGTTCTCGCGCCGGCGGAAGGATTCCTGGACGTCGATGACGAGGAGTGCGTTGGTCATGCCCCGATCCTGACCGCCCCCGGCCCCCGAACGAAGACCCCATCACGCCCGGATCCGGACCGATCCGGTCACCCGTGGCCCTCCTCGGGCGCGCCGGGCCGGCACGGCGGGGCGTCCCGTCGGCGACGCGGCCCGCAGGCGCACCGATCCGTGCGCGCGCCGGCTTCCGAACACGCGCGCGGGCGCGGGGAGCGAACGGATCCAGCCGTATTTGAGTGACCGTCAGATTCATGTTCGAACACCGGGCCGGGGCCGTCCAGGGCCGCCGAAATGAGAATGTACGGTCAGGGACAGGGTGCCTAACCGGCCTCCGAACCATCGGGTTTCGGCCGGAACGGCTCGGGTACCCCTTTGCTCACGGCACAACCTGGCGGACCATGCGTGTGGCATCTGTTCACCTGAGGTCGCTCAGCACACCGCTCACGTTGAGGACCTCGTGGCACTCCTGGGCCTGCACGCCGGTGGCCGGGGTGCCCGGCTTCGCGCAGGTCACCTGGACCGTCACGGTCTGGTTCTCAGTGATCCTGATGGGGGTGACCCAGTGGTAGTCCTGGTTGCGGAACGTCTCCAGCGCGATCGTCGTGATCTTGCGGTCGCCGAACCCGATCGTCACGAGTCCCTCGTCGCCCTGGAAGTTGGCGACCACGATGTCCGTGATCCCGAACGCCTTGCCCACGGGCACGGTGTAGGTGCCGACCTTGGTCTCGCCGCCGGCCGCCGTCAGGTCGACGGTGGCCGAACCCTGCTGCCCGCCCTCCGGACCGGTCCCGGTGCCGCTTCCCGTCCCGCTCCCCGTGCCGGTGCCGGTACCCGTGCCGGTACCGCCGGCGCCCGCCCCGGGCGGCGGGGTGCTCCCGGCCACCGAGCCCGGCCGCCCGGAGCCCGGCTGCGCGGAGCCCGCCGCCTGGGTCGGACCGCCGGCCGGCGCCTCGGCGGCGGCCGCCTGCTGCTGGACCGCCTGGTCGGCGGCCTCCCTCGCGGTGCTGCGCACGGCGGGGCGCACCAGCAGGAACCAGGCCAGCAGCAGCGCGAGGAGCGCCGCCAGGACCGCGGGCAGCCAGGCCGGGAAGACCGGGAGCTGGACGAACTCGGCCTCCGGCCGCGGTCGCTCCCGGTCGTCCTCACCGGCGTCGTCGGCCGGGGCCCCGGCTTTCACCCCGGCGGCCGTCCCGGCCGCCGCCGCGGTCTCCGCGACGGCGACGGTGAACGGCCGGCCGGCCGGCTTCCCGAACCACAGCAGCCTCCCGGCGCGGACCCCCAGCGCCACCTCCACCGACTCGCCCGGCTCCAGCTCCGGAGCCGCGGGGCGGAGGTCGAACCTCAGGTCCTCACCGGGCTGGGCCGGGGTGAACCCCACCCGGACGGGGCGGTTGCCCTCGTTGTGGACGGCGAGGCGGAAGCGGCCGCGCCGCCGGCCGCGGCGGCGCCCGGGAGCGATCTCGGCCCGGAGCTGCCGGAACCCCTCGACCCGGACGGTGGTCTCGGGGACCCTCACCGCCTCGGGGTGCTCGGTGGGCAGGACCCGCACGGCCAGTGGCACCTCGCCCGCCCGCGCCCGCGACGAACGCGGGGGCGCCAGCCGGATGGTCACCGTCTCCGAGGTCCCGGGGTAGAGGGAGAGGCGGTCGGGCTCGACCGTCGTCCAGGCGGCGCAGTCGCCGACGACCTCCAGGCGGTACGCCTCGACGATGTCGCCGTCGTTGCGAACCGTCAGGCTGGTGGTCGCGGTGCCGCCCGCCGTCACCGTCACCGACGGGATGCCCAGGCCGGGCGCGCCAGGGCTGGGAGTGGCTGCTGGAGTCGTCACGCCGCGACGCTACGCCGCCGCCCCGCGCCCTTCCACGGACGCGGGGGCAAGTCCCCGGGCAGTCGCCATGCCCCCGCAAGCTCCTCCAACTCCCCTGTCCGTAACACCTGTTGCCCCTGAATCCCGCACGTGCACCCCTCAGACGCATCATGGAACGGGTATGCCTCATGCTCCACACCGAGCCCATCAGCACCGTCCACCCGTCCGGCACCGGCGCCACGCGGCCGACCGCCACGCGGCCGACCGTCCCGCTCCAGGGCCGCGGCCCGGCCCACGGCCCGGCGGCCGGCGAGCCCGCCGGACGGGTCACCGTGGCCGTGTACGCCTCGGACCCGGTCCTGCACGTAGGGATCGTCCAACAGCTGCGCCAGCGGCCCGAGGTGGAACTGGTCGACGACACCGACGCCCACGGGGCCCGGGTCTCGCTCGTCGCCGTGGACAGCGTGGACGACGAGACGGCCGCCCTGCTGTACCGGCTGCGCCACAACTCCGCCACCCGCACCGGGCTCGTGGTCGGCACCTTCGACTCGGGCGACGCCCTGCAGCGCGCCATAGAGTGCGGGGTCACCGCGGTGCTGCGGCGCGCGGAGGCCGACCAGGACCGGCTGCTGCAGCTGGTCCTGGCGATGGCGAACGGTGAGGGCGTCCTGCCCGGCGACCTGCTCGCGAAGCTCCTCGACCACGTCGGCAGCCTCCAGCGGGCGGCCCTCGACCCGCACGCAGCGTCGCTGTCCACGCTGACCCCGCGCGAGGCGGACATGCTGCGCCTGGTGTCGGAGGGCCTGGACACCGCGGAGATCGCGCGCAACACCTCGTACTCCGAACGGACCGTCAAGAACGTCCTGCACGAGGTGATCACCCGGCTCCAGCTGCGCAACCGCTCGCACGCCGTCGGCTACGCGCTGCGCAACGGGCTGATCTGACCGGACCGGCACCGGCTGCCCGAAAGCGCAGCCGGTGCTTCCCCCGGGCGCGGCCCCGGGGCCCTGGCACCCCGCGCCCACGGGGCGCCAGGGTGACACCGTCGGACACGGATGCTGGACCGGACTGTGAGGTGGACCGTGATGGGCACGGGTGGCTCCGGCCGTCGGCGACACCGCTGGGGCAGGGCCGGTGCGGCGCTGCTGCTGCTGGCACCCCTGCTCGCGGTGACGGCGGCCGCCGGCCCGGCCGGCGCCGGGGACCGGCTCCCCGCCGCCGGGGCCGCGGCCGCCGATGCCGGGGAGAGCCGGATCGCGTACGCCGGTACCCGCCACCGGAGCCTCGGCCGGGTGGCGTCGGACACCACGAGCCCCCCGCTGTTCGGTGAGGGCCCGGCGCACTTCGACGTCCAGCCCGCCGCCCTGGGCGACCAGCTGGTCTTCGCGAGCCGCCGCGACGAGCAGGCCCCGCAGATCTACCTGCGCTCCGCCGACGGCTCGGTGCACCGCCTGACCAGCGGTCTGGACGCGGCGAACCCCCGGCTGGCGCCGGACGGCCGGTCGGTCGTCTTCGACGCGGCCCGGCCCGCCGGGGCCGGTGGCACCCAGCGCGACCTGTGGTCGGTGCGCACCGACGGCACCGGCCTGACCCGCCTGACCGACACCCCCGCGAACGAGGAACACCCCACCGTCTCGCCCGACGGCGCGCGGCTCGCGTACTCCTCGGACACCGACCGGGCCGCCGGCCGGCAGATCTACGTCCGGCCGCTGCGGGGCGGACCCGCCACCCGGGTCTCCGACCCCGCCGACGGCGCGGGCACCGAGCCGGTGTGGAACCCGGTGGACGGGTACGGGACCAGGGACCGGATCGCGTACACCGCCACCGGAGCGGCCGGGCCCCGGCTGCGGTGGACCGACGGGCGCACCGGCGGGCCGCTGCTGGCGGGTGCGCGGGCACAGTGGCGCACGCACGGGGCAAGCTGGCTGCCCGACGGGTACGGCCTGCTCTTCCTCAGCCCGGACCGGACCTGCAGCTGCGAGGGCGACTGGGACCACGTCTTCCGGGTGACGGCGCTCTCGGGGGACGAACCGTCCGTGGTGCTCAGCGAGGACCGCGAGGTCGGACCGGCCACCTGGCTGGGCCCGCTCCAGGGCGGCGGCGCGGTGGTCGAACGCGTCTCGGCGGACGGCCCGCACACGGTGACCCTGCAGGACGTCCGGCCGGACGGCTCCGACCCCCGTGACCTCAACCGGACCGTCCTCAAGGAGGATCCGAAGGCCGACACCGAAACGAACCCGGAGAAGGACCCGCTCTTCCGGCCCTCCGCCGGGTACGACCCGTGGACCGAGCGACAGAGCTACACGCCCGACGGCCGCCGGATCGTGGTGACCCGCTTCGAGGACGCGCCGGCCGGTCCGGGCCTGCCGGCGGGCCGGATCGAACGGATCTGGCTCGCGGACGCCGACGGCTCCGACCCGACGGCGCTCCCGCTGGCGGGCCGCGGCCCCAGGGACTGGGACACCGATCCGGCCTTCTCCCCGGACGGCAGGTTGCTGGCCTTCACCCGGACCTCCCCCGGCGGGTCCGGCGACGCCGCCGGGCCCGGGCGGATCCTGATCGCGGACGCCGCCACCGGTGCGCTCCGCGGCGCGGTCGTCCCGCCCGAGGGACAGCTCCGGGGCGGCGACGCCCAGCCCACCTGGTCCTCCGACGGATCGGCCCTGGCGTTCACCCGCAACCAGGTGATCAACGGCGGCGGGGGCAACAAGCACGTGTGGACCGTGCCCGTGGACCAGCTGGACCGGCAACGCGACCTGAGCGCCGGTCACTGCCCCGGCGCCTGCGAGGTCATCGACGACAGCCCGGCCTTCTCCCCGGACGGCACCGTCATCGCCTTCAACCGCAAGAACGGCGCCGGCCGGACCGACGAGCGCAACGGGATCCTGCTGGTCGCCGCGGCGGGCGGCGGCTGCCGGGTGCTGCTGCCCGACGCGGCCCGCGACCGGCCGGGGGCCTGCGGCCGGGAGCTGCCCGACACCACCTCCACCGGGCCCTTCCAGCCCCGCGACGCCGCCTGGAGCTCCGACGGCGGGACGCTGGTGATCAGCTCCCGGGCCGCCCTGGCCGCCAACAGCCCGGAGAAGCTCTCCCTGGTGGACGTGGACTCCGGGGCCCGCACCCCGCTCACCGCCGGGCTGCCGGGCCGCCAGAAGGAACCGGCCGTCCAGCAGTCCGTGGACCTCGCGGTCCGGGCGCCCGGCACGGCCGGGCCGCTCACCGCGGGCGACTCCGGGACCGTCCGGGTGGAGGTCGTCAACCACGGTCCGGCCGCCTCGCCCGGGACGGTCCTGACCGTCGCGCCCCCGGCCGGACTGACCGTCACGGGCCTCGCCGCGCCCGGCACCACCTGCGACGCGGCGGCGCTGGTCTGCGCCCTGGGGGTGGTGCGCCCGGGCGCCACCGTGCCGGTCACGGTCACCGTCACCGGGGTCGAGCCCGGCGACCGGCCCCTGGACTGGTCGGTCACCGGTGCCGTCCTCGATCCCCGCCCCAGCGACAACACCGGGCGGACCGTGGTGCCGGTGCGTCCGGCACCGACCCCGAGCCCGACGCCGACTCCACCCCCGACGCCGACGCCGACTCCGACCCCGGCTCCGACCCCGACCCCGGCCCCGACCCCGACCCCGACGGCGGCTCCGACCCCGACGGCGCCCCCGACGCAGGATCCGCCGCCGCTCCCGGCGCCGCCCCCGGCTCCCGCCCCCGCCCCGCCGGCTCCCCCGCCGGCCGGCCCGCCCCTGCCGCTGCCGCCCGCACCGCCGGCCGCCGGCCCCGGACTGAGCCTCACGGCGCAGCCGAACCCCGGGTACGTGGGCGGCCGCGTGGTCCTCACCTACACCGTCCGCAACGGCCGTGAAGGGCTGGCCACCGGTCTGCGGCTCCGCGTCGGCCTGCCCGGGGACGTGCCCCACGACGGGCCGCCGCCGGGCTGCGACCGGGCCTGGGTGTGCGCGCTGCCCGACCTCGCCCCGGGCGCCCGGACCGTCGTCCAGGTCGTCCTCAGCCCCGACCGGGCCTTCACCGGCACGGTGACCGGTTCGCTGACCACCACCGGCACGGACGCCGACCCCTCGGACAACGAAGCCCGTCAGCAGCTGCGGATCCTCCAGCCGCGGATCGTCGCCGTCCCACCGATCGGCAAGCCCGGTTTCGTCACCTCGGTCCGCGGTGAGGACTTCCCGCCCGGTGCGCCGGTGCGGTTCACCTGGCAGCCGGGCATCACGGCCGCGGCGGCGCCGACCGTCCCCGGGCCGGACGGCCGGTTCGCCGGCCAGTTGCTGATCCTCGCCAAGGACCGGACCGGCCCCCGGGTCATCATCGCGGAGGGCCCCGGCTTCTCCCCGGTGCGGACCGGCTTCCTGGTGGTCGGCGGCACCGTTCAGCCGCCCAACGAGATGATCCGCCGATGATCCACGAGGTCGACGAGGGGCTGCGCCGACTGCTCGCGGAGTCCGGCCTGGACGCGTCGGGCGTCGACGTGGTGTTCGACGCGCCGACCCGCGACTGGGCGGCCCGCCGCACCGCCCCGACGGTGTGCGCGTTCCTGTACGACGTCCGGGAGGACCACACCCGGCGCGCCAGCGGCGGGGGCGAGGTGTACGACGCGGACGGCTTCCTCGCCGCGCGCCGCGCCCCGGCCCGCTGGTTCGAGCTGACCTACCTCGTCACCGCCTGGGCGGGCCGGCCGCAGGACGAGCACCGGCTGCTCTCCCAGGTGCTGAGGTGCCTGGTGTCCACCGACGCGCTGCCCCCGCGCCTGCTCACCGGCTCGCTCGCCGAACTCGGCCTGATCGTGGGGCTGGACGGCGGCGGCACCGGGCTCGACGCGCCCGCCGCCTCCGACGTGTGGTCGGCGCTGGGCGGCGAGCTGAAGCCCTCGCTGGGGCTGCGGGTGAGGGCGCCGCTGGCCGGCGCCGCCGTCGCCGTCGCCCCGCCCGTCACCGAGGGGCTCGTGGTCCGCGGCGCGGCCGGGACCGCGCCGGAGGAGCCGGGGGCCGCGCGGCGCCTGCGCTACACGGAGGTGGCGGAGCCCGGTCCGGAGGGCTTCGGCGCCTCCCGGGAGCGGGGGCCGGCCCCCGCCCGCCGCCGGCGCGGGGAGCGGCAGCCGTGACCCGGACCCTGGAACCCGCGACCACGGCCCCGGCCCCGGCCGCGTACCTGTGGACGCGGCTGCGGGTCGTCGAGGAACGGGTGCGCGAGGCCGTCGCGGCCCGGCGCGCGCTCGATCCCGACCCGGACGACCCGTACCGCGGCCAGGTCCTCACCCCCGAGGCGGTCGCCCGGGTCCTGGACGGGGGGCCGCGGCCCGCCCCGCCCGCCCTGCCCGGTCCGGACGCGCCGCCGCCCGGCTCGCCGCTGGCCGTGCTCGCCGACCGCTTCGCCCTGGCCCCCCTGGACCTGGACCTGCTGCTGGTGGCGCTGGCGCCGGACCTCGACGCCCGCTTCGAGCGGCTCTACGGCTACCTCAACGACGACCTGACGCGCCGCCGGCCCACCGTCGGGCTCGCCCTCGAACTGTGCGGGCACCGCGGGGCGGCGGCGGCCCGGTTCCGGCTGGCGCCCTCCGCGCCGCTCGTCGCCGGCGGTCTGCTGGAGGTCACCGAGCCCGAACGGCCGCCCCTGTCCCGGGTGCTGAGCGTCCCGGACCGGGTCACCGCGCACCTGCTGGGCGACACCGCACCCGACCCCCTCCTGACCGGTGTGCTCGGGCGTCCGGCCGCCGATCCGGCCGTCGACCCGGCGGAGCTGCGCCTGGCCGCCGCCGCGGCCCGGACCGGCACCGGCCACGTCCACCTGCGCAACCGGGGCGGCGATCCCGAGGGGCTGGGCGTCGCCGCCCTGCAGGCGGGCGGGCTGGTGCCGCTGGCCCTGGCCCCGGCGGCGCTGGCCGGCGACCTCAGGGGCCTGCCGGGCGTCGCCCGGGCCGTCGCCCGCGAGGCCCGGCTGCTGGGCGCGGGCGTCCTGCTGGGGCCGCTGGAGGACCTGCCCGACCGGCCCGACGAGCGGGCCCGGGTGCTGCGCACGCTGTGCGACGCGCTGCGCGGCCTTCCCTTCCTCACCCACGGGACCGGCGGCTGGGAACCCGCCTGGGCGGCCGACACGCCCGTCACCCTGCCGGTGGCGGCCCCCGCCCCCGAACGGCAGGCCGCCCGCTGGCGGCACGCACTGGAGCGGGCCGGCCAGCGGCCCGGCGGGAGCGGCCGCGAGGGCACCGGCGAGGACGGGGCCGAGGCGCTCGCCCGGTCCGTCGCCGCGCACCGCCTGGACGCCGGCCAGCTGCGGAGGGCGGCCGGCACGGCGGTGCGCACGGCCGCGCTCGACGGCCGCCCGGTCTCCCCCGACGACCTGCGCACGGCCGTCCGGGCCCAGAACGGCGCGGGGCTCGCCCGCCTGGCCCGCCGGGTCGAACCCGCGGTGGGCTGGGACGACCTGGTGCTCCCCGCCCCCACCCACCGCAGCCTGCGGGAGCTCTCGGTGCGCGCCCGGCACCGCGAACAGGTGCTCGGGCAGTGGGGCATGCGGCCCGGCGGCGGGCGGGGGCGCGGGGTGATCGCGCTGTTCGCGGGTCCGTCCGGCACCGGCAAGACGATGTCGGCCGAGGTGGTGGCGGCCGACCTGGGCATGGACCTGTACGTGGTGGACCTCTCCACGGTGGTCGACAAGTACGTCGGCGAGACCGAGAAGAACCTGGAGCGGATCTTCACCGAGGCCTCCGCCGTCAACGCGGTGCTGCTGTTCGACGAGGCGGACGCGATCTTCGGCAAGCGTTCGGAGGTCAGGGACGCCCACGACAGGCACGCCAACATGGAGTCGGCGTACCTGCTCCAGCGGATGGAGTCCTTCGACGGCATCGCCGTCCTGACCACCAACCTGCGCGCCAGCCTGGACGAGGCCTTCACCCGCCGTCTGGACGTGGTCGCGGACTTCCCGGTGCCCGACGCCGACCAGCGACTCGCCCTGTGGGACCGCTGTCTGGGCGACCGGTTGCCCCGGGGCGACGACCTCGACCTCCGGTTCTGCGCGGACCGGTTCGACCTGGCCGGAGGCTCCATCCGGGCCTGCGCGGTGACCGCCGCGTACCTCGCCGCCGAGTCGGGCGGGCCGCTGACGATGGCCCAGACGGTGGCGGCGGTCATGCAGGAGTACCGCAAGCTCGACCGGCTGGTGCTGGAGGGCGAGTTCGGACCGTACGCGGGCGGGATCGCCGGGGTCTGAGCCGGGACGGCCCGGCGGACCGTCGCCGGGGGTCGGGCCCGGGGCCGGCGCGCGCCGGGCGGAGGGCCGGGGAGGGCAGCGCCCTTGCCCCCGGGCAGGTCCCCCGGTCCCTCCCGCCGGCGACGGCCCGCCGGAAAGGCTGGGGGCGGAGCGCGACGGCGCGCGAGCCGGGTCCGCCGACGGCGTTCCGCCGTCCGCCGTCCGCCCAGCCCGGCCGCAGATCCGCCGAAGACGTCCGCCGAAGTCCGGTGACACGAAGGAGCGAGCATGCCGACGTACCTCACCCCGGGGGTCTACGTGGAGGAGGTGCAGTCCGGTGCCCGCCCGATCGAGGGGGTCGGCACCGCCGTCGCCGCGTTCCTCGGGTTCGCCCGGACCGGCCCGTTCCACGAGCCGACGCTCGTCACCGGCTGGGACCAGTACACCCGGCACTTCGGCGGGTTCACCGAGGGCGCCCACCTGCCCCACGCGGTCCACGGGTACTTCGCCAACGGCGGCGGCGCCGCGTACATCGTCCGGATCGGCGGCCCGGACCCGGACGGCTCCGCGCCCGCCGCGGCCGCGGACCCCGGGCAGGGCGCGGCGGAACCCGTCGAGCTCGGCGGGTTCCTGCTCGCCGCCCGGCCCGGCGTCACCGGCGTCTCGGTGGAGATCGCCGACGCGGGCGGCGAGAACCCTCCCGAGGACCGGTTCAGGCTGCTGGTCCACCACGACGGGGCGGTGGCCGAGACCTTCGAGGTGTCGGCCCGCCGCAACGTCAAGGGCTACCTCGTCACCCAGGCCCGCGGCTCGGCGCTGATCGAGGTCACCGAGCAGCGCGGCGCCGCCCAGAGCCGGCCCGCGAACCGGACGGCGGCCCTGCCGGACGCCCCCGCCGCCGCGCCCGCCGCGGACGCCGGACCGGGCGCGGCGGCCCGGCTCGACCCGGCCGAGTACATCGGCGACGGGGCGGCCCGCACCGGGCTCGGCGGCCTGGAGGCCATCGACGAGATCACCATGGTCGCGGTGCCGGACCTGATGGGCTCCCACCGGCGCGGTGAGATCGACGCCGAGGGCGCGCGCACCGTCCAGCTCGCCGTGATCTCGCACTGCGAGCAGATGGGCGACCGGGTCGCCGTCCTGGACACCCCGTCCGGTCTCTCCGCGCAGCAGGTGCGGACCTGGCGCAACGACGAGGCGGGCTACGACTCGCGCTACGCCACCCTCTACTACCCGTGGATCCGGATCTTCGACCCGGCCACCGGGCGCAACACCACCGTCCCGCCGAGCGGCCACGTCGCCGGCGTGTGGGCGCGCAGCGACGCCGAGCGCGGGGTGCACAAGGCCCCGGCCAACGAGGTGATCCGCGGCGCGGTCGACCTCGAACTGCGCCTGAGCAAGGGCGAGCAGGACCTGCTCAACCCGATCGGGGTGAACTGCGTCCGGGCCTTCCCCGGCCGGGGCATCAGGATCTGGGGCGCCCGCACCCTCTCCTCCGATCCGGCCTGGCGCTACCTGAACGTGCGCCGCCTCTTCAACTACCTGGAGGAGTCCATCCTCGTCGGCACCCAGTGGGTGGTCTTCGAGCCGAACGACGACCGGCTCTGGTCGAGCATCCGGCGAAACGTCACGGCGTTCCTCACCGAGGAGTGGCGGGGCGGCGCGCTGTTCGGGCGGACGGCCGCGGAGGCGTTCTACGTCAAGTGCGACCGGGACAACAACCCGCAGGAGTCGATCGACCAGGGCCGGGTGATCTGCGAGATCGGCGTGGCACCGGTCAAGCCGGCCGAGTTCGTGGTGTTCCGGCTGGCGCAGTTCTCCGACAGCACCAGCCTCATCGACGAGTGACCCGCAGGTCCGGCGCTCCCGGGGACGCCGGCACGAGCAGCAAGGAAAGGTGAGAGGCAGTCATGGCAGAGGGCGATGCTCTTTCCACCCATATCTTCGGCGTGCAGCTCGGTGGCTACCTGGTCGAGTCGGTCCAGGAGATCAGCGGCCTGACCGTCGAGGAGGAGGTCGTCGAGGTCCGGCAGGTCAGCAAGGACGGCAAGCAGATCATCCGCAAGCAGCCCGGCGCCCGCCAGGCCGGCGAGGTCACGATCACCCGGGGACTCGACAAGAGCAGCGAGTTCACCAAGTGGATCAAGGAGACCCTGAACAACGGGGCCGTCGACACCGCCCGGCAGAACCTCACCATCGAGATCAAGGACTCCACGGGCGAGACCGTCCGGCGCATCCAGCTGATGAACGGCTGGGCCTCCAAGTGGGAGGGCCCCTCCCTCAAGGCCGGCGAGTCCGCCGCGGCCACCGAGTCCGTGACCATCGTGTTCGAGGAGATCATCGTCGAATGAGGCGACGTACGGTGACGGCGGGCAGCCTGGAGGAGATCCTCCAGGTCACGGCGCCCGCCCCGGCCCC
The DNA here is from genome assembly GCF_042261735.1 of Kitasatospora sp. NPDC056327. NCBI lineage: Bacteria > Bacillati > Actinomycetota > Actinomycetes > Kitasatosporales > Streptomycetaceae > Kitasatospora > Kitasatospora sp. NPDC056327. The sequence continues at coordinate 55,687 of NZ_JBHJRC010000009.1, forward strand.
GGCAGCGCCGGCGGCACCCTCCGCGGGCGCTCCGGCGCGGCGCGAGGAGCACGCGCTGCGCACCGAGTTCGAGTTCGAACTGCCGCGCGGGTACGTGGACGAGGCGGGCACCCTGCACCGGCACGGCTCGATGCGCCTGGCCACCGCCCGCGACGAGCTCCGGCCCCAGATCGACCTGCGGGTCAAGGAGAACCCGGCCTACCTGAGCGTGGTGCTCCTCAGCCAGGTCATCACCCGGCTCGGCACCGTCACCGACGTGCACGCCGGGGTCGTGGAGCGGATGTACGCGACCGACGTCGCGTTCCTCCAGGACTTCTACCGGCGGGTCAACAGCGAGGGCCACACCCGGGCGGCGGTCACCTGCCCGCACTGCGAGGGCGGCTTCGAGGTCGACCTCTCCGGTGGGCGCCTGGGGGAATCGTGACGTACGCGCTCCCCCGGCTCAGGGAGGAGATCGCGTACGTCGCCTACCACTTCCACTGGCAACGCGACGAGATCCTCGACCTGACCCACGACGAACGCCGGCAGTGGGTCACCGAGATCGCTCGGATCAACTCACGGATGAACGAGGGGGGTTGAGCAGGTGGCATGGCGGGACAGGGTGCGTCGGCGCGCCGCCGTGCCGGCCGCCGCGGTCCCGGGCGGGGCGGGTGCGGGCGGGACAGGTGCGGGCGCGGCGGGCGCGGCCCAGGAGGCCCCCGCCGGGCGGGGTCCGGGCCTGCCCGCGGACTGGGACGGCGGCTGGCGCCGCACGGCGCCGGCTCCCCTGACCGTGTCCCGGGAGCCGATGGGCGTCAGTGACGGACTCGCCTTCCGGGACGGGCTGGCCGCCTGGCGCGATCCGTCCTTCGACACCGGCCTCGCCCACGCCCTGCTGCCGACCGCCCCGACCGGCCTCGTCCGGGGCATCGCCCGCACCGCCACCGCGCACCCCACCCACGGCGGCGGCGGCCCGCTGCTGCTCAGGGCGTTGCTCCCGTCCGCCGCGGACGCCGCGCCGGGGGCGGGGGCGGAGGCGGAGGCGGGGGCGGAGGCGCCTCCCGCCCCGGGCGCGCCGGCCGCCGGGCGGCCGGGGCCGGGTCGGCCCGGTGCGCGGGTGCCGGGTGCGCCCGCTCCGGCGACCGGCGCCCGGGTGTCCGTACAGGCCGCGCCCGCGGTCGGAACCGGACCCGACGGCTCGCGGCCCGACAGGACCGACAGGACCGGCGAGCGCCCGGATCCGCCCGGCAGCGGGCCGGGGGACCCCTCGGGGGCCGGGGAGGCGGCCGATGCGCCCGCCACCCGGGGCCGCCCGGCCGAGCGGTCCGCGGTGCTGCGCGGTCCGGACGCGCTCGGCGCGGACGCCGCTCCCGCCGTCCGGCCGGCCGAAGCGACCGCCGCGTCCCCGGCCGGGCCCGGCCGCACACCGGCGCCCGCACTGTTCCCGCTGGTCCGCCGCATCGCCGTGGTCCCCGGCGCCTCCGGCGGGGCCCCGGCGGCGCCCCCCGCCGGCCGGCCCGTTCAGCGGAGCGCCGCCGGAGCCGCGCCCCTCCCCGCCGCCACCGGCCGGCGACCGGAGCGGGGGACGGCCCCGGCCGGCACCCGTCCGGGCCGGCCCGGCGAAGACTCTCCGGCGGACCGCGCCGAAACGGCGCACACCGTGGTGCGGACCCGTCCTGTCGGCCGGTCACTGACCGTCGCCCGGGTACCCGCCGCTCCCCGTCGCCGGGTACCCGCCGTACGCCCCGCCGTCCCCCCGGCACACATCGGCGGACCGTCCCCGGCCGCACCCGTGCGACGCGCGGCCGAACAGGCACCCCCGCTCGGCACTCCCCCGACCGGAGCCCCGGCACCCGCCGCACCCACGGACCTGATCGGCCCCGCGCCCGCCCCGGAACCGACGCCGGCAGCGGCACCGGCCATGCCCGTCGTCCGGCGACAGCCGGAGACCGGCCCCGACCGGCCCGGCACACCCGTTCGGGGCGCGGACGAGACTCCCGTGCAACGCGCGGCCGACCGTCCCGCGCCGCACGCCCCGGCGTCCGAACTCCCGCCCGTCACCGGTCCGGCCGATCCGGCGGCCGCCACCCCCGCGCCGGCCGCACCCGCGCTGCACCGCCCACCCAAGAGCGCACCCGACGCACCTGCGCGGACCGCGCCCGACCGACCGACCCTCGGTCCGGCACTGACCGAACTCCCCACCACCGCAGCACCTGTGGACACCGCCCCGCCCGCACCGCACACGCCCGCACTCCACCGCCCGACGGACACCACACCCGACACACCCGTGCAACGCGCGCCCGCCCGACCGACCCCAGGTCCACCGCCGGCCGAACTCCCCACCACCGCAGCACCCATGGGACCGGACCCCGCCGCACCGACCACACCAACGCTCCGGCTCCGGACGGAGAGCACACCCGTGCCACCCTCGCCCGCCCGACCGACCCTCGGCGCACCCGAGCCCGAACTCCCCACCGCCGCAGCACCCGTGGACACCGCCCCGCCCGCACCGCACACGCCCGCACTCCACCGCCCGGCGGACACCACACCGGACACACCCGTGCAACGCGCGCCCGCCCGACCGGCCCTCGGTCCGCCACTGGCCGAACTCCCGTCCACCGCAGCGCCCATGGACACCGGTGCGGCCGTCCGGCCGGGGGCCGGAGGAACCCCCTCCTCCGCCGCCGCGCCCCCGGGGCCTGCCCTGCCGGTCGTGCAGCGGCAGCCGGAGGCCCCGACTGCCGAGGGCGTCCCCGGGCGGACCGCGCGACGTCCGCGCGCCGGGTTGGGGGCCCCGCTGCCCGCGATGCCACCGACCGCCGACCACTCCGTGGCCCCGTCCGGCATCCGGCGCATGCCCGTACCCGTAACGGGAGCGGGCCGGCACTCCACGCGCCCGGCCCCGGCACCGGCTCCCGCGTCACAGGCCCCGACCTCCCCGGCCACCGCGGCCCGCACCGGCGCGTCCGCGGCCACCGCGCCCCGGCACGGCGGTCGCGCCGGCGTTCCCGCGCCCCACGCAGGGACCCCGGCGAACGGGCCCGTCCCGCTCGTCCCCGCCCGTCGGGCCGGGACCCCGGGCCGGGCGGCGCCCACTCCGCACCCGAGCGTCCAACTGCTCGCGGCACGGCCCCTGGTGCTCGCCGGCGGGCGGGACACGGGCAGCGCGACGGCCCCCGCCGCTGCCGCCCGCTCGGTGAGCCGGCCCGTGGTCGCGGCACGCTGGGCGACCCCGCCCTCCACCGCGGCACCGCAGCACGTCCAGCGAGCCCCCGGCCCGCACCCGCCGTCCGGGTCCGGCCCCCTCCGCCGGTCCGGCCCCGTCCGCCCGTCCGAACCCCTGCGTGGTCCCGAACCCCTCGGTGGCCCCGAGGCCCTCCGTCCCGTCGGCTCCGGGGGCCCGTCCGCTCCGCTGCCCGTGACCGCCCCGCACGCTCCACCGCTGGTGGTCCGGCCTTCCCGGGCCGGGTCCTCGACCGGGGCCGCACCCGTCGTGCCACTGGTGCGTGGCGGAACCCGGGTCCCCGGTGGCACGCCGGGAGTCCCCCCGGCGGCACCCCCACCCCCGCTCCCCGTGCAACGCGACACCGGCAGCATCCGGGGCACCGGCCCGGCCACCGACGCCCCCGCCCCGCGCACCACCGCCCCCGGCACCTCGGCCACGACCACCACCAGCGCCCCGGTCGCCACCGCCACCGCCACCGCCCCGCGCACCACCGCCCCCGGCCGAACCAACGGAAGTCCGCGTGACGCCGGAGCACAGGGCGGCGATCCCGACCTGGACGACCTGGCACGCCGCCTGCTCGACCCGGTGGCCCGCCTGCTGCGCGCCGAGCTGCGGCGAGGCCGGGACCGCGCGGGCAGAACCTTCGACGGCCGCCGCTGAGCACCCGCACGAACGAGAAACGGACGACGGACCGATGACGGACAACATCTTCGCGACCAGCGTGTTCTTCCGGCTGGCGATCGGGGGCAACGACCTGGGCGCCTTCCACACCTGCTCCGGCATGGGCGCCCAGGTCGAGATGGAGAGCTACGCCGAGGGCGGCAACAACGGCTTCACCTGGCAGCTCCCGGGGCGCGTGACCTGGTCGAACATCACCCTGACCCGGCCGGTCACCGCCGACACGGCGAAGATCGGCCGCTGGCTGGACGCGACGCTGCGGCGGGTGGAACCGAAGGACGGCGAGATCGTGGCCCTGCGGCCCGACCTGAGCCGGATCATCAGCTGGCAGGTCTTCGGGATCGTCCCGGTCCGCTGGCAGGGTCCCTCCTTCGACCCCGCCAACTCCGCGGCCGCGGTGGAGACCCTGGAGATCGCCCACGCGGGACTGCTCCCCGCCTGACCGTCCCACCGCACCCCGCACCCCGCACCCCGTTTCCCCCTCCTCCCCCGTCCCGCTCCCCCTCCGGAAGGAAGCCACGCCATGGCCTCTTCGGCACGCGCCAGCCGCGCCAGGGCGCAGCTCACCCTGAAGGAACCCCCGGCCTCGGTCGGGGCCAAGCCCGGCGGAACGATCGCCCGGCTCGACCTCCAGTTCAACCCGTCGACCCTGCAACTGGGCAAGACCACCGAGTGGCGGCGGTCCCCGTCCCGGATGGCGGGGCAGTCGGCACTGCCCGAGTTCGTGGGCAGCGGCCCGCGCACCCTGAGCCTGGAGGTCTTCCTGGACGCCACCGCCACCCACGACGACGCGGTGGAGCAGGCGGTCGAGAAGCTGATGAAGGCGTGCGTGCCGACCCCGGCCAGCCTCGGCCGCAAGAAGCCGGCGAGCCCCTGGGTGCGGTTCGAATGGGGCAGCGCGCGAACCACCTCCTTCGACGGGGTGCTGTCGAACCTGTCGGTCTCGTACACGCTCTTCGACGTGGACGGCACACCGTTGCGGGCGACCTGCTCGCTGTCCATCGAGGAGGCCAGCGTCGAACCGCCCGGCCAGAACCCGACGTCGGGCGCGCGCACCGCGCGCAGCACGCACACCCTGGTGGCGGGCGACAGCCTGGCGATGCTGGCCTGGCGCGAGTACGGCGACGCGACGGCCTGGCGGGTCATCGCGGAAGCGAACGGCATCGACGACCCGATGGCGCTCGCCCCGGGCACCGAGCTGGTGGTGCCGGCCCTGCGGGACGACGACCGCGCCCGGGCGAGCGGCGACGCCCACGCCTTCGGCGACGGACTCGGCGACGGACTCGGCGGCCGACCCGGCGACGGACGCAGCAGCGGCGAAGGATTCGGCAACGGCGGCGGCGAGGGGGAACGGTGAGCGGGTTCGATTCCGGGGGCAGGTCCTTCGCGGCCGACCCGATCGTGGAGGCCCCAGGCGAGCTGCCGCAGATCTGGGCGGCGCAACTGGTCAGCTGCGTGGTCGACGAGAACGTGAGCCTGCCGGACGCCGCCGTGCTCACCTACCGCGACCCCGACCACGAGTTCCTGCGCGCCACCGGCATCACCATCGGCTCCCCGCTGCGCGTGTCGGTGACCACCGCGAAGGGGCAGGCACGGGAGCGGCTGTTCACCGGGGAGGTCACCGCGCTGGAGATCGACCGGGACGGCACCGGGTCGTTCACCGTCGTCCGCGCCTACTCCAGGGCCCACCGGCTCCAGCGCGGCCGCAAGGTCGTCGCCTACCGGAACATGACGGCCGCGGACATCGTCCGCAAGGTGGCGGCGGGCGCCGGCCTGGCCGTCGGGAGGGTGGAGGCCGCGCCGGTGACCTACCGGCAGCTGTCCCAGGCGAACGTCTCCGACTGGGACTTCCTGCAGTTCCTCGCGGGCGAGAGCGGTGCGCGGGTGCGCGTCGACGACAAGGGGCTGCTCCAGTTCACCAGGCCCGCCAAGGCCTCCGGAGCGCCCTCCCCCTCGACGTCGGCCGTGCTCGACCCGATGGTCCTGGAGTACGGGCGCAACCTGCTGGCACTGCGGGCCGCGCTGTCGGCGGCGGACGGTGCCTCGAAGGTGCGGGTGCGCGGCTGGGACGTCGCCACGAAGCGGCCGCTGGTCGCCGAGCAGCCGTCCGTGGTCAGCGACACCGTGGTGCCGGGCCTCGCTCCCGGGTCGGCCGCCCGGTTCGGGACGTCGGCCGTGACCGTCGCCGACACGCCCTACCGGACGCAGGCCGAGACGACGGCGGTCGCCCGCGCGGCCGCGGACCGGGTGAGCGCCGGCTTCGGCGACCTGGAGGCGGTGGCCGAGGGCAATCCGCTGCTGCGGGCGGGCAAACCGGTGGCGCTGGGCAACGTGGGCCCGGCGTTCTCCGGCCGGTACACGGCCACGGCCGTGCAGCACGTGCTGGAGCCGCACGGCGGCTACCGGACCACCGTGTGGGTCGGCGCCGGTCCGGACCGCTCGCTGCCCGGTCTGATGACCGGCGCCGACGCGCCGGGGCACGGCCCGCGCATCCCCGGTCTGGCGATCGGCGTGGTGACGGACGTGCGCGAGCCGAACCGCTCCGAACGCGGCGCCGTGCGCCTGACGTTCCCCTGGCTGGACGACACGTACGTCACCGACTGGGTGCGCACCGTCCAGTGGGGAGGCAAGGGCGGTGGCGGGGTGGTGAGCCCCGAGGTCAACGACGAGGTGCTGGTCGGGTTCGAGCAGGGCCTGCTGGACAGCCCGTACGTGATCGGCGGGCTCTACAACGGGGTGGACCGGCCGTCGCCGCACGAGGTGCCACTGGTCGACGCGACCAGCGGCAGGGTCAACCGGCGTTCGGTGGCCTCGCGTTCGGGTCACCGCGTGGAGCTGCTGGACGCGCCGGCACCGGGCCCCTCCGGTCTGCGGCTGGTGACCGGTGACGGACGGCTGGAGGTCCGCCTGGACGACCGCCGGGACCGGATCGAGCTCACCGTGTACGCGGGACGGAACCGTCCGCTGACCTCCGTCCTGCTGGACCGGGACGGCATCACGCTCGACGCCCGGCGGGGCACCGTGAAGGTCACCGGCCGGCAGGTGGACATCGACGGCACGGCCGGGGTCAGCATCGGCGGCCGGTCGGTGAAGGTGTCCGGGACGGCGGACGTCTCCGTCGACGGCGGCCTGCTCGCCGTCCTCAAGGCCCGCCTCATCCGGATCAACTGACCCCGTGCGAGCGCTCCCTCCCCCTCTCCGCCCCGCCCCGCTGTCCCCACTCCCCCCTCTCTCCCCTCTCTCCCCGAGGAGCCCCCGATGCCGGCCGCAGCCCGTACCGGAGACCCCACCGACCACGGTGGCCGGATCACCACCCCGCCCCCCGGCGCCGCCGCGCGGGTGGCGACGGTGCTGATCGGCGGGCGCCCCGCCGCCGTGGTGGGCAGCCTGCACGTCTGCCCGGTACCGCCGCACGCGGCCCTGGGGCCGGGGAACGTCCTGCTGCCGAGCCCGGCCGCGGTCACCGGGGGTGCGGTGCTGATCGGCGGACTGCCCGCCGCACGCACCCGCGACCGGGCGGCGTGCGGCGCGATGGTCCTGACCGGTGCGCCCGACGTGCTGATCGGAGGCCTGTGATGAGTGACCGGTTCATCGGGCGCGGCTGGGCGTTCCCGCTGCGGGTCGGGCCGACCGGCGGGATCGCCATGGTCGAGCGCGAGCGCGAACTGGAGGAGGCCATCCGCCTCGTGCTGGGCACCGCGCCCGGCGAGCGGCCGATGCGGCCCGAATTCGGCTGCGGCATCCACGAGTACGTCTTCGCCCCCGGCGACGGCGTCACCGCCGGGCGGATCGCCCAGCAGGTGCGCGAGGCGCTGGAGCGCTGGGAGCCGCGGATCGCGGTGGACGAGGTCGTCGTCGCCTTCGACGCGGTGGAGACGGCCACCCTCTACATCGACGTGCGCTACACGGTGCGCACCACCAACGACCGGCGCAACCTGGTCTTCCCCTTCTACACGATCCCCTCCGAGGAGGGGACCGAGGAAACGGTCGCGGACTGATGGCCCTGCCCTCCCCCAACCTGGACGACCGACGGTTCCAGCAGCTCGTCGACGAGGCGAAGCGGTACGTGCAGCAGCGCGCCCCGGAGTGGACCGACCACAACGTCTCCGACCCGGGCGTCACCCTGATCGAGACGTTCGCCTACCTCGTGGACCAGCTGCTCTACCGGCTGAACCGGGTCCCGGACAAGAACTACCTGGCCTTCCTGGACCTGTTGGGCATCCGGCTGTACCCGCCGTCGGCGGCCGTCGCCGAGGTCGACTTCTGGCTGTCGGCCCCCCAGCCGGAGACGGTGACGCTGCCCGCGGGCACCGAGGTGACCACCGCGGCCGGCGAGTCCGGGGCGGCCGTGGTCTTCGCCACCACCGAGGACCTGCGCATCGTGCCGAGCGAGCTGACCCGGCTGGTCACCGCGCCCCGCACCGGCGAGCAGACCGACCGGACGGGTGCGCTGGCCGAGGGCCGGGACGTCCCGTGCTTCCAGGCCGCGCCCGAGCCCGGCGACGCGCTGCTGTTCGGCCTGCCGACGGCGGTGCCGCGCTGCGTGGTCGCGGTCCGGCTCGACAGCCGCGTCGAGGGTGTCGGCGTCGACCCGCGCCAGCCCCCGCTGGTGTGGGAGGCGTGGGACGGCGGCCGGTGGCAGCGCTGCGAGACCGGTTCCGACAGCACCGGCGGGCTGAACCGGCCCGGTGAGGTCATCGTCCACGTTCCGGCCGGACACACGGCGTCGCTGGTCAGCGGGACCAGGGCGGGCTGGCTGCGCTGCCGGGTCACCGAGGCGGAACCGGGGCAGCCGTTCTACTCGGTGTCGCCGACGGTGCGCGAGGCCGCCGTCTTCACCGTCGGCGGCACGACGGGCGTGGAGCACGCCGAGCGGGTGACCGACGTACCGCTCGGCGTGTCGGAGGGCGTGGCGGGGCAGTCCTTCCGGCTCGGTCGCCCGCCCGTGCTGCTCGACGGGGAACCGCCCGTGGTGGAGGTGTCCTCGCCGGACGGCTGGCAGCGCTGGGAGGTGGTGGAGCACTTCGGGCACTCGGGACCGACCGACCGGCACGTCCGGGTGGACGCCACCACCGGCGAGTTCACCTTCCCGCCGGTGCTGCGCGAGGCCGACGGCACCCTGCGCCCGTGCGGGGCGGTACCGGCCAAGGGCGCCCGGATCCGCGTGGCCCGCTACCGCACCGGCGGCGGCCCGGCGGGCAACGTCTCCCGGGGCGCGGTCTCCGTCCTGCGCAGCTCCGTCCCGTACGTCGCCCGGGTCGTCAACCGGGAGGCGGCGCGCGGCGGTGTCGCCGGGGAGAGCGTCGACAACGCCCGGCTGCGGGCACCGGAGACACTGCGCATGCAGGAGCGCGCGGTGACCGCCGAGGACCACGAGATCATCGCCCGGCAGGCGGCACCCTCCGTGCGCCGGGTCCGCTGCCTGCCCGACCGCGACGCGGGCGCGGGCGCGGTACGGGTCCTGGTGGTGCCGGACGCGGTGGCCGACGAGGGCGGCCGGCTGCGCTTCGAGCAGCTGATCCCGTCCGACCGGGTCCTCGCCGGGATCACCGCGGCCCTCGACGAGCGGCGCCTGATCGGCACCCGGCTCCTCGTCGAGCCGCCGTTCTACCAGGGCGTCACCGTCGTCGCCCGGCTCTCGGCACCGGCCGCGGACGCCGACCGGGTGCGCGACGCGGCGCTCGACGCGCTCTACCGGCACCTCGACCCGCTGCGCGGCGGACCCGACGGCACGGGCCGGCCGTTCGGGCGGCCCGTGCAGTACGGGGAGGTGTTCGGCGTGCTGCAGCGCGCCGTCGGGGAGGCGGTGGTGGAGGAGATCCGGCTGTTCGCCGCCGACCCGGTCACGGGCCGGCGCGGCGCCCCGGTCGACCGGATCGACGTCGGCGCGGGCGCGCTGGCCTTCTCCTACCAGCACCAGGTGGTCGTGACCGCGCGGGAGCCGGAGGTCCGCGGATGAGCCGGGCCGCCGTCCCGGGCCTGCCCAGCCGCCACCCGATCGGCGAGCAGCTGCCCGCGCTGTACGCCGACGACGACTTCGCGCAGCGGTTCACGGCGGGGCTGGACACGGTACTGGCCCCGGTGTTCACCACCCTCGACAACCTGCCCTCCTACTTCGATCCGCGGCTGGCCCCCGCCGACTTCCTGGCCTGGCTGGCCACCTGGGTGGGCGGCCCCGACGACCCGCGCTGGCCGCTGGCGCTGCGCCGCGAGGCGGTGGCCCGCGCGGTGGAACTGCACCGCTGGAGCGGCACCCGGCGCGGCCTGGTCGAGGCGCTGCGCCTGGTGCTGGGCGTGTCCGCGGAGATCACCGGGGACGGCGGGGCCGCCTGGTCGGCCACCGCCGGCGGCGCGCTGCCGCCCGCCCCGGCCGACGAGGTGGTCGTCCGGGTGTGGCCGCAGCACGGCGGAGCGGCGGACCCGGCGCACGAGGTGGACGCGGACCGGGTCCGCGCACTGGTCCGGAGCCTGTGCCCGGTCCACACGGTCTGCCGGGTGGAGGTCCTGCCGGGACCGCCCGCGAGCGAGGAGGGGTGACAGTCATGCGCGAGTGTCCCGTGTGCGGGGCGTCCACCGGCCCGACGGACGGCTTCTGCGGCAACTGCGGCGCGTACCTGGACTGGTCGGACACCCCGACCACCCCGCCTCCCCCCACCGCTCCCTCCACCGTTCCCTCTCCCCCCGCCGCCCCGCCTTCCCCTGCCCCTCCCTCCCCCGCTCCCTCTCCCCCCACCCCTCCTGCCCCCACCCCTCCTTCTCCTCCTTCTCCTCCTTCTCCTCCTTCTCCCGACTCGCCCCGGCCCGTGCGGCCGGCGAAGGCCGTCGCACCACGTCCGGTCGTCCGGCCGGTCCCGGTGGACGACGACACCACCGGGGCGCCCTGCCCCTCCTGCGGCACGCCCAACCCGCCCGACCGTCGCTTCTGCCGCCGCTGCGCGACCCCGCTCACGCCCACCACGGCCCCACCGCCGCTCCCCTGGTGGCGAACCATCTGGCCGCTGCGCCGCCGCACCCGGGCCGGCTCGGGCCGGACGACGCGATTCCTGGTGACCCTGGCCGTGCTGCTGGCCCTGTGCGCGGGCGTCCTCCTGCTGCTGCCGGCCGGCCGGAACCTGATCGAGGACACCCGGGACAAGCTGGGCAAGAGCAAACCGGTCACCCCGGTCCGTGTGGAGGCGAGCGCCGAGGTGCCCGGCCGGCCCGCCGGCAACACCACCGACGGACTCAGCAACCGCTACTGGGGCGCCCCGGGCCCCGGCGCCTCGGTCACCTACACCTTCGCCGAACCCTTCCGCCTGGTGGCCGTGATCGTCACCAACGGCGCCTCGACCTCGCCCGAGGACTACGCCCGCGAGGGCCGGGCCCTGCGGATCGACCTGGAGGTGACGGCCTCCGACGGCCGGAAGACCGTCAAGACGCTGACCCTGGCCGACAAGCCCGGCCCGCAGACCTTCCCCACCGCCATCAGCGACGCCACCAGCGTCCGCCTGACCCTCGACACCCCCACGGGCCTCGACGCCGACCACCACCTCGCCCTGGCCGAAGTGGAGTTCTTCCAACGCGCCTGATCCCGACGGCCCCGCCCCACCAACCCCACCGAACGCGTCCCCGCTACCGGACCGCCCGCTTCGCCCGGTGGGCCGCGATCAGGTCCCGGTACCAGCCGTACGAGGCCCTCGGCGTGCGCTCGCAGGTCGCGAAGTCGACGTGCACGAGGCCGAAGCGCTGGTGGTAGCCCTCGGCCCACTCGAAGTTGTCGAGGAGGGACCAGGCGTAGTAGCCGCGGACGTCGATGCCCTCGGTAGTGGCGTGGGCGAGGGCGTCGAGGTGGGCGGACATGAAGTCGATGCGGGGCTGGTCGGGGGTGGTGGACTCGTCGACGGAGCAGCCGTTCTCGGTGATGGTGAGGGGCGGGAGGGCCTTGCCGTAGGTGTCGCGGAGGGAGAGGAGGAGACGGGTGAGGGCTTCGGGGACGACGGGCCAGCCGAAGGCGGTGCGGGGGGCGTCGGGCCACTCGGCGAAGTCGAAGGGCAGGCCGCCGGGGCCGGTCGGGGCGGCGATGCGGGTGGGGTTGTAGAAGTTGAGGCCGAGGCCGTCGAGGCCGGGGGTGTGGATGAGGTCGAGGTCGCCGGGGCGGACGGCGCCGTAGAGGTCGTCGGGGACCCCGAGGGCGGCGAGGCCGGGGTAGCGGCCGAGGAGGACGGGGTCGGTGAACACGCGGTTGTGGAGGGCGTCGTAGGCCTCGGCGGCGGCCACGTCGGCGGGCGCCGGCGAGGCCGGTTCGACCGGGGTGAGGTTGTTGGAGAGCATGACGTCGAGGCCGCGGTCGTGCAGCACGGCGGCGGCCAGGCCGTGGCCGAGGAGCTGGTGGTGGGCGGCCGGGAGGGCCTCGAACATCAGGGTGCGGCCGGGCGCGTGGGTGCCGAGCGCGTAGCCGAAGACGGTGTGGACGAAGGGCTCGTTGAGGGTGATCCAGGCGGGGACGCGGTCGCCGAGGCGGTCGGCGACGATGCCGGCGTACTCGGCGAAGCGGTACGCGGTGTCGCGGTTCAGCCAGCCGCCGCCGTCCTCCAGACCCTGCGGGAGGTCCCAGTGGAAGAGGGTGGGCAGCGGGGTGATGCCCGCCTCCAGCAACGCGTCGACCAGGCGGTCGTAGAAGGCGAGTCCGGCGGCGTTGACCGCGCCGGAGCCGGTGGGCAGGACGCGGGTCCAGGCGACGGAGAACCGGTAGCCGTCCAGCCCGAGGCCCCGCATCAGGGCGATGTCCTCGGGATGGCGGTGGTAGTGGTCGCAGGCCACCGCACCGGTGTGGCCGTCGCGCACGGCGCCGGGGCGGGCGGCGAAGGTGTCCCAGACGGACGGGCCGCGGCCGTCCTCCGTCACCGCCCCCTCGATCTGGTAGGCGGCGGTGGCGGCACCCCAGCGGAACCCCGCCGGCAGGTCGAAACGGTCCGGCATGGCGGCCTCCTGACGTGAACGTGAGGAGACCTCATGTTACTGACGGTCCCCGGCCGGTACACCGGTTCCGCGCAACCGGCCCGGCGCACGCTCCCGGCCGGCGCCCCGCAGGCCGGACGAGGGGGTCGACGGCCGTCGGGGCCGTGCAGCAGACTCTCCACCACGGCTCCCACCGCACCCGCCAGCACCACCCGCCGAGTCCGCACCAGCACATCGGAGAACCAGCACGGTGACTACGAGTCGACACCTGGAGATACCCTTCGCCGGCGGCCGCTCCGGCGACGGGCCCGCCACCTGGGGCCAGCGGGCCATCTGGGACGTCATCAGCGGCCTCCCGCCGGCCGACCGCCCCCGCTTCAACATCGCCACCGCGGCGCCGCTCGACCCCGGGATCCCGCTGGACGCGGTCCTGAACGCCCTGGGCCACCTGCTCCACCTGCACGACTCGCTGCACACCCGGCTGCTGCCCGACCCGGACGGCACCGGCGTGCGCCAGACCGTGGACCCGGACGGCCGCCTCACGGTGCACGTGCGCGACTGCCCGGACAGTGCCGCCCCCGACGAACTCGACACCACCGGACGCGAGTTGCACCGCGAGCTGGCCGGCCGGCCGTTCGACTGCGGCACCGAGTGGCCGATCCGGGTCGGCCTGGTGGTCTCCGGCGGCCTGGCCCGGCACATCACCCTGGTGCTGTCCCACACCGCGGTCGACGGCACCGGCATGGGCCTGCTGGTCCGGGACCTCACCGAACTCGCCACCGGCACCGCGCCCGAGGCGATCCGGGCCGCACGCTCGCCCCAGCAGCCGCTGGAGGAAGCCGCGTTCCAGACCTCCGAACGCGGCCTGAAGCGCGACGCCAACGCCCGCGCGCAGAACCTCCGCAAGCTGCGCGCCGCCCCGGCCCGGCTCTTCCCGCCCGCCCGCACCGGCTCCGCCGAGCGCTTCCCGAACGCCCTGCTCACCTCGCCCGCCCTGCTGCGCGCGGTCGACGCGGTCGCCGCCGCACACCGGGCCGGCAGCTCCGGCGTCCTGGTCGCGGCCGCCGCCGCGATGACGGCCCGGCTGGCCGACCGCCCGGACGCGGTGCTCCAGGTCGTGGTCAACAACCGGTTCCTGCCCGGCCTGGCGGACGCGGTCAGCGTGGTCGCCGGCGACGCGCTGCTCCACCTCACTGATGCCGACGGCGACTTCGGCGCGGCCGTGCGCCGCACGCACGCCGCGTCGATCGCCGCCTACCGGCACGCGTACTTCGACCGGCGGCTGCTGGACGCCGAGGTCGACCGGCTGACCGCCGAGCAGGTGCCGCTCGCCGACCGCTCCTGCATCTTCAACGACACCCGGGCGCTGCTGCCGACCGGCCTGGCCGCCCCGGGCGACGCCACCCCGGGGGGCGACACCGCCGGCCCCGGGAACGACGACGGGAGCACCACGCTGGAGTGGCCCGTCGAGTTCGACCCGCGCCCCGGGCTGACCTACGCCCTGGACGCCCAGCGCACCCCGACCGCCCTGCAGCTCGCCATGACCGCCGACCCCTCGGTACTCCCCCGGCCGGCGATGGAGCGCTTCCTCTACGGGATCGAGGAGCTGATCCTCACCGAGGAACGCGCCCTGCGGGTCTGAGACACCGAACGGCCCGGCCGCCCGCGCGAGCGGACGGCCGGGCCCGGCACCGGTCTGTCAACCGATGGTCCGTCAGTCGTTGTGCTCGTGAACGGTGTTGGTCTCCTGGATCTTCTTCCAGGACTTCGGCTCCGGCTGCACGACGCCCGGTGCGCCCGCACCCTGGGAACCCGCGCCCGGCGCGAGGCCCGCCACCGCCGGGGCCGCACCGGCCGAGCCCACCGACGGCTTGCCGACGGTGAACAGCCAGGTGTTGAACAGCCCGCCCAGCGGCTTGCCGGAGATCCGCTCGGCGTACGCCTGGAACTGCGGAATGGTGGCGTTGCCGTACTTGCGCTCGGTCGGCCACCCCTTCAGGATCGCGAAGAACTTCTCGTCCCCGACGGCGTTGCGCAGCGCCTGCACGGCGACCGCGCCCCGGTCGTAGACGGCGCCCGCGAACTGGTGGTCCGGGCCCGGGTCCCCGGGCCGGATCGACCAGAACGGGTCGTCGGCCGGGTAGGAGGCGTAGGTGTAGTCGGCCAGCTCCTGGGCGGTGCCCTCGCCCTCGTGCTCCGACCAGAGCCACTGCGCGTACCGGGCGAAGCCCTCGTTCAGCCAGATGTCGCTCCAGCGCTGCACCGAGACGCTGTCGCCGTACCACTGGTGGGCCAGCTCGTGGACCACCACGGAGGTGTTGGCGCCGCGGGCGAACTGCGCGGGGCTGTAGAAGATCTGCCCCTGGGTCTCCAGGGCGTACCTGGTGGGCACGTTGGGCACGTAGCCGCCGACCGAGTCGAACGGGTACGGGCCGAACGCGCCGCTCAGCCAGTCGACCAGCTCGCCGGTGCGCTCGACGCTGGCCCGCGCCGCACCGGCGTTGGCACCGAGGTCCGGGCTGTAGGCGGTGAGGACGGGCAGGCCGCCGGGGGTGGTGTCCTGGCGGATCTCGAACCGGCCGATCGCCAGCGTGGCCAGGTAGGTGGCCTGCGGCTTGGTCTGCCGGTAGTTGTAGCGGGTCCAGCCGGCCCGCGAACTCGACGTCTGGGTCCCGTTGCTGACGACCTGGGTGCCGTCCGGCACCTGCACCGAGACGTCGAAGGTGGCCTTGTCGGTGGGGTGGTCGTTGCTCGGGTACCACCAGGCGGAGCCCTCGGGCTCGTTGGCGGCCACCCCGCCGTCGGGGGTGCGCAGCCAGGCGGTGTAGCCGTCGCGCTTGACCGTGCCGGGCCTGTCGGCGTAGCGGACGACCACGGTGACCGGGCTGTTCTTGGCGATCGTGCGGGCGGGGGTGACCACCAGCTCGTGCTCGCCGGTGGTGGTGAACGCGGCCGCCCGGCCGTTGACCAGCACCTCCTTCACGTTGAGCACGAAGTCGAGGTTGAACCGGCTGAGGTCCTGGGTGGCGGTGGCCAGGATGGTGGTGGTGCCCTCCAGCTCGTCGGTGGCGGGCTGGTACTTCAGCCGGATGTCGTAGTGCGAGACGTCGTAGCCGCCGTTCCCGGCCTCGGGGTAATAGGAGTCACCGATCCCCGCAGCGCCCGGGCCGGCCTGGGCCGCGGAGGCGGGGACGGACAGGAGCAGGGCGAGCGCGCCGGCGGCGGCAGAGACGATCAGCCTCTTTCGCACAGTGGTCCTCCACAGGGTCTCTGGGACAACGGGTCGGATCGATCCTTGTCCCGACGATCCCTGTCCTACGCCTGTACGCCGAGATGTTCATAAGGGGAAACAGGCCGAAATCACGGCATCGGTGCGCCGTGACACCCCGTGACACGGCGTCATGTGCCCTGTCACGGGGGGTCACCGGACTCGCCCCCCGCACCGCCGCCGCACCGCCCCCGTGCCCGGCTACGACCCCAGCGACACCGGTGCCCGCACCAGCGAGCCGTACTCGGTCCACGAGCCGTCGTAGTTCTTGACGTGCGGATAGCCGAGCAGCTCGGTGAGCGCGAACCACGTGTGCGCCGACCGCTCCCCGATCCGGCAGTAGGCGATCACCTCCCGCTCCGGCCCCACGCCCTGCCCGCCGTAGAGCGCCCGCAGCTCCTCCGCCGAGCGGAAGGTGCCGTCCTCGTTGGCCGCCCGCGACCAGGGGATGTTGACCGCGCCGGGGATGTGGCCGGGCACCTGTGCCTGCTCCTGCGGCAGGTGCGGAGGGGCCAGCGCCTCGCCGCGGAACTCGGCCGGCGAGCGGACGTCCACCAGCACCGAGTCGGCGCCCGGCTTGGCGAAGACCTCCGCCCTGGCCAGCACCTCGTCGCGCATCGCCCGCATCTCGGGGTGCTCGGGTCCGGCCAGCCGGTAGGGGCTGTGCTGGTAGTCCATCACCTCCTCGGTCAGCTCGCGCCCCTCCAGCTCCCACTTCGTGCGCCCGCCGTCCAGCAGCCGCACCGGGCCGAAGCCGCGCAGTTTCAGCAGCCAGTAGGCGTAGGCGGCGAACCAGTTGTGGTTGCCGCCGTAGAGCACGACGGTGGTGTCCTCCTCGACCCCGGCGGCGCGCAGCAGGTGCTCGACACCCGCGCGGTCGGCGTAGTCGCGGCCGACCTGGCTGTGCAGGTCGCCGGCCCAGTCCCAGCCGACCGCGCCGGGCAGGTGGCCGCGGGCGTAGGCCCCGGTGTCCTCGTCCACCTCCACGACGCGCAGCGTGCCGTCGTCCAGGTGCTGGGCCAGCCAGGCGGTGCCGACCAGTGCCTCGGGGTGTGCGTAGCCGTTGGCGGTCATCGCCGCCCTCCTTCGCTCCGACCCTTCGAACCTACGTCCGCCCTCCGGCCGCGGCCACCCCGACCGTCCACGGCCGCCCCGGGCGTCCCGGCCGCGCTGGGCGTCCCCGGAGCCCCCGGCGTCCCGGCGGCTTCGCCCGGCGTCCTCAGGCCCCGGCGACGGCTCCGTCCGGCCGCGCCACGTAGTAGGCGTTGAGGATGTCGCCCTCCACCTGGTGCACGTCCACCGAGCCGAACCCGGCCTCGGCCAGCATCCGCCGCGCCGTCCGCTCGCCCCAGACGGTGCCCAGCCCGGCCCCGCCCTCGCCGAGCGAGACCGTCATGCAGTAGAAGGTCGAGAAGGTGTACAGCGCCGGGGCCAGCGGATGCCCGATGTTCTCCTCCAACCGGCTGCCCGCCGCGATGTCGCCCATCAGGAAGACCCCGCCGGGCCGCAGCGCACCCGCGACGGCGCTCAGCGTCCGGGCCGGGCGGGCCAGGTCGTGGATCACGTCGAAGGCGGTGACCAGGTCGTACCGACCGGTCAGCTCGGCGGAGTCGCCGAGCACGAAGCGCGCGTTGTCCAGGCCGTGTGCCGCGGCCTCCGCCCGGGCCGCGCCGATGCCCTGCTCGGAGATGTCGACCCCGGTGAACCGGCTGGCCGGGAAGGCCCTGGCCAGCACGTTCACCGCGTGGCCCTGCCCGGTGCCGATGTCGACGGCGTCGATCCCGGCCCGCAGCCGCTCGGTGAGCCCCGGGACCAGCGGCACCACCAGGTCGACGAGCACCCGCTCGAAGACCGACGCGGTCTCCTCCCCCTGGAGCGCCTGGAAGCGCGGGTACGCGGAGTAGGGCACCCCGCCGCCCTCCCGGAAGGCCTCCACGAGCCGCTGCTCGACCTCGCCCAGCAGTGCGACGTACTGCGTCATCCCGGCCAGGTTGTCCGGCCCGGCGGCCCTGGTCAGCGACGCGGCGTGCTCGGGCGGCAGCGCGTACCGGCCGGGCCCCGGGTCGTACTCGACGAACCCGCCGACCACCATGCCGCCCAGCCACTCGCGCACGTAGCGCTCGTCCAGCCCGGTGGCCCGGGCGACCTCCTCGGAGGTCGACGGGGCCAGGCCCGCCATCGTGTCGAAGAGGCCGGTCTGGTGGCCGACACTGGTCATGAGCGCCAGACAGGCGTCGTTCAGCACCTGCAGCACGCGGCCCGCGAACGCCTCCTGCTTCGCCGGGTCGGGTTCCCGTTCGGACATCGTTCCTCCTGCGGCTCCGGAACCTCCGTGATCCCCTCCGCATCCCCCACTGGTCACGCTACGCCGCCGCCCGCCCGTTCCCCAGCCCCCGCACACCGCGGAGCCGGCCGGTCACGATGCCGTGGCCGCGCCGCCGGGCGGCCACGGCACGGCGGGGCCGCGGCACGGCACGGCCACCGCACGGCGGAGCCTCACCGCGCGGGCCAGGGCACCTCGGCGCGCTTCTCGTACCGGTACCCGGCGGCCTCCCAGCGCGCGCCCTCCTCGGCGAGCCGGAGCTTGAAGCGCCCCCAGTCGTGGCTCTCCTTCGACGACCACCCCAGTTCGGCGAGCGCGGGCAGCCGCGGCAGCAGCATCAGGTCGAGCTTCTCCGGGGTGTCCAGGGTCTCCGTCCACAGCGGAGCCTCGACCCCGAGCACCGACCCGGCGGGCAGCGGCAGCAGGGTGTCCGGGTCCCAGGTGTAGGCGCTCCGGACGTCGATGGTGCCCGCCCACACCAGCCCGAGCGGGTAGCCGGCCTCGTACTTCATGTCCAGGTAGGTGCGCCCCGACGGCGACATGATCACCTTGGCCCCGCGCTCGGCGGCGGCCTTCAGCTCCTCCCCCCGCCCGGCCCGGCCGTCCCAGTACTGGAGCACCCCGACCCCGCCCGGCGCGGCCTGGTTCCAGCCGACCGGAGTCTTCCCGGCGGCGAGCACCTGCGCGTTCACCCGCCGCACGAACTCCGCGTACTCCTCCTCCGAGATCTTCTTCACCTCGTCGCCGCCGATGTGCAGGTACGGGCCGGGGGTGAGCCGGGCCAGCTCGGAGATCACGTCCTGGGTGAAGGAGAAGACGGCGTCACCGGTCGGGCAGAGCGTGGAGAAGCCGACCTCGATCCCGGTGTACGGCCAGGGGCGGGCGCTCCCGGTGCAGTCCAGCTCGGGGTACGCGGCGAGGATCGCGTTGCTGTGGCCCGGCAGGTCGATCTCCGGGACGACGGTCAGGTAGCGCTGCTGCGCGTAGCGGACGATCTCCTGGTAGTCGGCCGCGGTGTAGAACCCGCCGGGCGTGCCGTCGACCTCGCTGACCGCGCCGACCGTGGTCAGCGCGGGCCTGGACGGGACCTCGATCCGCCAGCCCTGGTCGTCGCTCAGGTGCAGGTGGAGGTGGTTGACCTTGTAGAGGGCGAGGCGGTCGATGAAGCCCTTGACCTCGGCCGGGGTGAAGAAGTGCCGGGCGACGTCGAGCATCGCGCCGCGGTAGGCGTACCGCGGACGGTCCTCGACGACGACCGGCGCGACCGTCCACTCCGGGGCCCCGGCGACCGGGCGCGGGCTCTCGATCTGCGGGGGCAGCAGCTGCCGGAGGGTCTGGGTGCCCCGGAAGAGCCCCTCGGGGTCGCGCGCGGTGATCCGCACGCCGGTGGCGTCGGCGGCCAGCCGGTAGCCCTCGGTCCCGGTCGACCCGGGGAGCGCGGGGTCGAGCGACAGGACGATGCCGTCGGCGCCCGCCGCTTCCGGCGCACCGGCCGACGGGCCGGTCACCACGTCCAGCGGCAACCCCGTCGGGCGCCGCAGCGCCTCGGCGAGCTGCCCGGCGATCTGCCGCGCCTCCCCGGCCATGCGTTCGGCCTCGTCCCCGGGGAGGGTGCGCACCACGGTGCGGTCGGTGAGCCGGTAGCCGGGTCCGGAGCCGGGGGTGACGGAGAGCGGCACCGGGACGATCCGGTCCGCGGTGCGCGGGCCGGCGGGTACGGCGGCGGCCGGGCC